>JAZLCR010000050.1:0-31429 GCA_045614345.1 Candidatus Onthoplasma sp. | reverse complement strand
GGGATTATAGTGTGGTCTCAGTGGCGATTCGGTGCAAGTTTTGCGTAAAGGGAAACCGCTTTGCTGGTAACGGGAAAGTGCAAAATTGGGAAATCCAACCGAACCTTATGCCGCAAGGTTTACTCAAGGTGTTGCCTTCGTAATTTAAAAATTTTAGCTAAGAGCTTTTTATATATGAAACAAAAATCTAATAAATCTAAACATAAAAAAACTTGGGTATGGCCAATAATTGTGTTAATTTTAGCCATATCCATTTCTTTGCTTTTTGGAATTGCTAGCGAACTTGCTTTAAGCAAATCCACAATCGTAATTGCAATTGTTGTTATATTTGTCTTTATCGCTTTAGCAATCTTAACCGACATGATTGGTCTAGCTGTTGCAAGTGCTGGAATTGAAGATTTTAATGCAATGGCAGCAAGAAAAGTTAAGGGAAGCAAACAAGCAATTTCTTTGGTTAAGAATGCAGATAAAGTAAGTTCTATTTTAAATGACGTAATTGGTGACGTATGCGGAATTTTATCTGGAGCAGCTGGAGCAAGCATTGTTGCGAAAATAACATTCGCAAGCGGTGGAAATTTTGTTGCTATTTTAATTTCTTCTCTCGTTGCTGCAATTATTGCGGGATTAACAATTGGCGGAAAATCTGTATTTAAAAAAATTGCAATTGAACATGCAAATTCAATAACTTTGGCTTTTGCAAAATTTATCAATTTCTTCACGAGAAAAGGATAACTAAAATTGTTGCTATTTTTTAAACGGCGATTTGCAAGCAAAGCTTAAAACACTCAAACTATTAATTTTCACTTAAAATCTAAGAGGCCTTTAATTGTATTAAAAAAAGACTGAACAATCAGTCTTTTTTATTGCCAATAAGTAGGGGTTGTTCTGTTTGCTTTAAACCATTCTGTATCTTTTAATAACAATTCATTGTTGGAGCAATCAACATTTACTCCTGTTTCAGGTTTTACCCAAATAACAATGTTTCCATTAAATGAAGTGAATTCCCCTGTCGAATAGTCAACACAAAGAGTTGTAACAAATACTTTGTTTGTGTATTGTGAAATTCTATTAATAAAGTCTTGCGTTGGAAAAGTATTTTCAGCAGAAGCTTTATATTCAGCACTTCCGGCACAACAACAAACACCAACATGATGAGGGCGAATTGCTTCCAGCAGTGTTTCGCCAGAAGATGTTTTGCTACCATGATGACCAGCCTTGTATAATTCAACACCATAAGTTTTACCATTATCTCTTATTACTTGCAAACTTAAATTATTTGAAACGAGCTTTTCTTCGCCACCAACATTTGATCCACCGCTTTCTAAATCTCCTGTGAATAAAAATGTTTTTTCTCCAAAAGTAAATAAGGAGCATACTGAATAATCATTTTCGCTATGAGCCTTAAATGAAGATGTTTCTGATGGATTTGTGTAATCGTATTTTGTGTGTTCATTGTATAAAATTTCAAACTTAACATCGTTTTTATCGTCTATGATAAATTCTTGGTTTGTTCCATCTTGATTTCTCAAACTAACAGCTGGAATATGATTTGCTCCATTTGCAATTTCATCTGAACGCTCTCTAACATAGTTTTTATATGTTGTTCCATTTGGATCTTGATTCGTTGCATTGCCAAAATCTATAATATTTTCACAAACATATAAATCAAAAATGCTATCAACTTTAGCACCTGTTGCAAAACCAGCATAATGATCTCTGTGAGCATGTGTTACAATAACATATTCCAAAGTGTTGTCTGTTACATAATTATTTAAATAGCTTGAAACAGCACCAACACTATTTGCTCTTGAACCACAATCAATTAAAATGTCAACATTGCCATATTTAATATATGTGCTATCACCCGTGTACTTGTTTCCAAGTTCTAAAAAGTGAACTGAAAACGTTTCTTCCGTGTTTTCGAAGTTTGCAACCTTCACATCATCTGAATTGTAAGAATAAAATGTATCTTCGCCCAAAATGAGATTTTCAGTTTCTGGAAGTGTGTCATACCAAATAAATCCAGCACCACCAGCAAACCCAACAATCAAAGCTAAAAGCAAAAGAATAAATTTCATAAATCCTTTCATTATGAGTTACCTCCTTGAACTTCTTCTTGCTCAGTTCCCTCAACAAAGGTAATCAATCTGATTTTTTGAACTTTAAAAATTGTCCCATATTTAAGGTTGTTAATAGTATATTTAATATAAAACGTACCTTCTTCATTAGAATAGTATGTTCCATCATTGTTTCTTTTCATGTTTGTTTCTGTTTTTATTTTGCCAGAATCATCTTTCCCAAAAGCAATAACCTTAGCGCCCTCGTCTGTGTATTTTTCACCAATTTGAAGCGTAATTTCATCTTTCCCATTCAAAATAAAACAATCATTCTTCATGAGTGTTTTTGCTGTAAAAAATCCCCCCATCGCTCCAGATGCGGCAAACATCAAGATCAATAAAAACATTCCAAAACTAAAAGCCTTTTTTCGTTTTTTACCACCTGATTTTTCAATTTTATCACCAATTCCCCAAATGAATTCAGCTTGAACTTTAGAACTTGATTTTCTTACAGTCTTCTTTGCCATACTCCCCCTTTATTTCAAAGTATATTATCACAAATTCATTTTAAACTCAAAATAATTTTCAACATAAATTAATAATATTAAAATAAAAAAATCTAGAAAAACTAGATTTTTAAATACTCAATTAAATTATTGATGCGATTAACACATTCTTTTTCTCCCAATATCTTCATAATGGAGAAAAGTTCAGGGCTGTTTTCCCTTCCAGTGATTGCAATTCTTACAAATTTTGATGTGTCACCAATTGAACCCGAATAATCCATTGGATTTTGTTTGTAAGTTTTGTTGTCCACAAAATTATATTCTAAAGATCTAACTTTTAAGTCTTCGAACCAACTTGAGTTATCCACACTTTCGTGGTAGTTTTGTGCATAACCTGTTAGGAATTTTACCAAATTTTCTTTATCGACCATACCCAATTCAAAATTAAACTTAGGTTTAAAGTTTGGCAAAACATAATTATAAAGTTCCAAAACTTCACTCATAAATGTAATATCTTTTCTTGGTCTTGGAGTTCCTCTGTCTATTGAGAAAACATTAACTAAAACATCTTTATTCTCCTCAATTGTTTGAACATCATTTTCACTCCATTCTTTTGCCCATGCAAGAAGTTCATCGTAAACTTTTTCTGCTGAATACTTAGAAATGATTGTTTTTGAAATATCATTAAGTTTTAAGAAGTCAAACATTGGGTTTGTCACGCCAATTTTCTTAATAGCAAATGAGAATTCAGTGTTTGGTAGATCAGGATTATTTTTCCTCCACAATTCAAAATCTGAATTTAACAAATTCAATAAATATTCAACAACAGCAACTGTTGGATAACCATTTTTTAAGAAGAATCTAACATCAGCAAAATTATCTTTTCTTTTGCTTATTTTTCTTTTGTTTCCTGTTTCTTCATCTAAAACACAAATGTTAGGAGTGTGTGCATACTTAAATGGTTTATATCCAAAGGCGTGTGAAAGCTCAATATGAACAGGCAATGATTGATACCACTCTTGTCCACGGATGA
Source organism: Candidatus Onthoplasma sp. (assembly GCA_045614345.1). Taxonomy (GTDB): domain Bacteria; phylum Bacillota; class Clostridia; order Christensenellales; family UBA1242; genus Onthoplasma. The sequence goes on along the minus strand of JAZLCR010000050.1, from coordinate 27,833 downwards.
CAGTTGTGGTTTTCATTAACATGTCATCAACTATGTGTGCAAAAGCATAAACTGGAATTCCGTTAGATTTAATCAAAACATCATCCTTGGTGTTTTCTCTAACTTCCTTTTCACCCTTTATCGCATCTGTGAACTTATAAGTTTTTTCAGCATCGCCATTTGAACGCAATCTTAACGCAAAACGTTTCCCTTGATCTAATTTTTCCTTAATTTCTTTTAATGTTAAATCTCTACATGGATCTCTAACTTCCAAGTCTGAACTTTCTTCAAGTTCTTCTTCTCTTCTTTTCAAAATTTCTTCTTTGCCACTTGCCATTTCACAAAAGCATGGGAAAGCTCTTCCATTTTTAACCAATTCATGAGCGAATGAACGATAAATTTCAACGCGTTTGCTTTGAACGTATGGACCATATTCCCCAAGTTCTTCAAGATTGTCGCCTCGATAGCCCTCATCTGGTTTTAGACCAAAACGGCAAAGCATATCATAAGCAATTTGACCAGCATTTTGAACTTCTCTTTTTCCATCAGTATCTTCAAGCCTGCAATAGAAAATTCCATTTGTTTTATCAGCCAACATTCTGTGAACAACACCTTGATAAAGTTGTCCAATATGCAAATAACCTGTTGGACTTGGTGCAATTCTAGTAACTTCTCCCTGAACATTTCTTGATTTGTAGTTATCAAAGTAAAAAGCTGTATCCAAACAATTTGGATACAACAATTCTGCTAATTCTAAATTTTCTTTTTCTGTCATATTATTCCTCTTAGTAAATGATTATCGTGCGTGTTTTAATTTATAATTTGCAAGATTTGATACAAAACTTCGTTATATCCGCATATCAAATCATAATTACTTTCAATTATGTCTGCACAAAACTTTTCATAAACTGAAGCTGTTTCAAAATTCATTCCTGAATAATGTATGTTTAAACTTGCAGTAATAAATTTCCCCATGTCATTTTGAATTGTGGTTTGAAAATTTTGTGCTTGAATTGCTAAATTATAAAATCTTTCTTTATTATCCGAATGGTTCGCTATTTCTGCTGCTACTTGCTCTGAAAAATCTTGTTTTGAAATTAATTTGGAAACATTTTCTGAATAATTACGTGCTCCCATATCAAAATCTATATTTTCAAAAGCAACTTTATGAGCCAAATCACCATCAACATACATTTCAACAAAACTATGTGTTAAACAACTTATTTGATATTTTATTCTTGCCTTCAATTTGTTAACAATCATGTTTGAATCAAATGAATTAATTGTTTCAGCATAAACGTTAGGATTGCCATCTTTCAAAACATTGTTAAAATATAAGTTTGATAATGTTGTGTTAAACTTGATTGCCCTTTCAAACATTGCAGAATAGTTTGTTAACAATGCTTCATATGTTGATCTGCATGCATCTGAAGTCACATCGTCTCCACTTGCGATGATAACACCCTCCGCAAACATGTTAAGACTTTTGTTAACATCACCAATTGCTTTTTTTAGATCTTCCAAATCTTCCTTAACTTTATTTTTAATGTTAACATTATCAGTTAATGCATTATTAGAACAAACAGGAACATAATCATATGCAAAACCCATCAAATTATAAAACACTTGATTATACTTTTCTAATTCGCAATATGGTTCAATTGTTAAAATAATTGTTGCGAGATTTTTGTGTCCCGAATAATCAAAAACAAATTTACCATTTTCATTTTTAATGTTGTTATTTTGATCTACGATTGCATTAAAATCATTGTTCAATGCATCAAGGTTATAAGCATCATCATTCCCACACGCTGAAAACAAAGATGCAATTGGTAACAGCATCATAACAAGTATTAAACTTAAAAGTTTTTTCTTCATAGACTTATCCCATAAATTTCTTTTAAATAAAAGGCTGCTATTTCCTCATAAGTGTTTTCATATGCTGATGAGGCGTTTTTCATGTTTGCATGTAAATTAGTTGCAAAGAAAACACGATCAGATTTGTAATAGTTATCATTAAATTGATTGATAATTTTAGAGAATCTATCAACCCTAGTTACAACATATGAATCTTCAATCTTAAAAATGGTATTTAATAAAACAATACTATCAGCTTTATCCAATTGAAGCAAACCTGTCAACTCGTTAGGAGTCACATGTGAAAATGAAGTTATGATAACATTAGAATAAATTTCAAACATGCTGAATTTAAAATCTGAATATTTATTAATACCAGTTATACTATCATTTAACATGTTTGCAAATGTTGCATATTTAATTAGGTAATCCAAACCTTGCTCAAACAAGTCGTTTGCCCCTTGTGTTTTGTTAAAGTATCCTGAATCTTTTTTTAGAAGATACTCAGTCAACATTCTTCCAAACAAATATCTTGAACCCTTAACGCTATCAAGTTGTTTTACCATATCACTATTATGAACTTCAGTGTTACTGTCAACATAATAACTTGCCAAAACCGCAACAATTTGATCAAGATTTTGACTTGTTTCTGAAATAAGTTTAATTCGTTCATCACCAGCACCATTAGCGATTACTAGCGTCGAATTTAGATCTTGATCATATTTAAGTTTACCCTCTGATTGTAGCATTGCAACAATAGAACCTGTATTGTTATTTTCCTTCTCAAGTTTTTTGAAAAAGAAATAACAGGTTCCCCCAACAACAGCAAGAACCAAAAGCACAATAATAAACACTTTTAGAAATTTCTTCATACTTTAATTATAATAATTAACCTAATCAAAGTCAATGTTTTGCAAAAAAATTATAGATTCTTTTTAAGTTGTATTAAAATGGGTTGATTTTTCTAAAATAATTTGTGTATAATATTGTTATGAAAACTATTGTAATAACGGGATCAAGCGGGGGAATTGGAAGCGAAATTGCAAAAAAATTTGCAAAAAATAAAAACAACATTATTTTAGTTTATAATAAAAACCAATCTTCTGTTGAAAAATTAAAAGAAACTTTTAAAAATTGTAATTTGGAAATTTTTAAATGCGATTTAACCAAACATAATCAAATTAACAACATGGTTGAAAAAATCATTCAAACACATGGAAAAATTGATTGTTTAATTAACTGCGCAGGGGTGAGCAAATTTCAACAAATTCAAGACACAACTGAAGAAGATTATTTAAACGTGTTCGACACAAATCTTAAATCAATCATATTCCTAACTGCAGCAATTGCAAAACATATGATTAGTGAAAAGTATGGTAAAATTGTTAACATCTCTTCAATTTGGGGTTCAGTTGGTGCTAGTGTTGAAAGCCTATATTCAGCAAGCAAGGGAGCGATCAACACGTTAACTCTTTCTCTTGCAAAAGAACTTGGCCCAAGCAATATTAATGTAAATGCAATTTGTCCAGGTCTTATCAAAACAAACATGAACAAAAGCCTATCAAAATCAGCAATAAAATCAATTGTGGAGAGCACTCCTTTGGGAAGAATTGGAACACCTGAAGATGTTGCAAATTTGGCAGTTTTTTTGTGTGATGACAAATCAAGTTTCTTAACTGGACAAATAATCACTGTTGATGGTGGTTTAACTTTGTAATGCAAATAAAAAGCAAAAAGTGAACATTTAAGTTCACTTTTTTGTTGTTACATTTTTGTTCTTTCTAATTCTTTGTTTTCAGTTGCGCGTTCAATCAAATGCTCACCAACAACCCATGTTGCGATCATAAAGCCTGTGGTAAAAATTGAAATTAAAGAAATTGAAACAAACAAGTTGAAGAACTCAGTTGCAAGACCATTCATTCCTGTGTTTGTGAAATAAAGGATAACTGCCATAATCAAAGCAAGCATACTTAACACATAAACAATTAGGCCTGAGATTGTTTTACCTTCACCATTTGTTGTACAAATGACGTCAAATATAACAAGACCAATAACACCCGCAGTCCAAACCAAGTAAACCACTTTTGCCCACATCACAACCTCTCTAACAAAAAGAGCATAGATAAAGAAAGCAGAAAAGGCCAACGTTATTGCCGCCAATGTGTAATAAACAACTGTCGACATTGTTTTCTTGTTTCCCACACTCATAATTACCTCCTTACAATATTTTTAACTTAAAAAATAAAATTATTCGAAATAATATTTAAAATTTTAAAACCATTAAATTTTTATAAAAACACATGTTTTTTTATTGTTTTTTTGCGATTTTTATATATTTTTTATTTTTATTGATAATATTAAATTTATTTTTTTAATATCACCTTAAATAATTCACATGCTGGGATTATTAAAACTGAAGCAATAATAACAGTCAACCATTGTGAAAAATTCAAAAACTCCAAACCAAATATTATGTACATAATTGGAACGCACGCAACAACTAAATTTAAAATTAATGTGATTAAAAAACATATATTAAATGTTTTATTATCAAATAATTTCTTTTCAAAAATACTATTATTTGTTCTGCAATTAACACTGTGCAACAACTGCATAAAAATAATTGTGAAGAAAACCATTGTGCTCGCAACTTTTGGTGAATAGAAATAAATTCCCACAACAAAAACAACAATTGCAATGGCAGTTTGCAGTATTGATTGATAAATAATTGATATGCCAACTTTCCCCGCAAACAACCCGGCTTTTGGATTTCTTGGTGGAGATTTCATAATTTCGTCTTCAGCTTTTTCCATGCCTAATGCGAATGCCGGCAAACTGTCCGTAACCAGGTTTATAAACAACATTTGTGCAGGCATTAAAAATGTATATTTTGGAAAAAATAACAATGCAATCAACATACCAAAAACTTCAACGCAATTAGTTGAAATAAGAAATTGCAATGCTTTTTGAATGTTTGCATAGACTTTCCTACCCTCTTCAACCGCAATAATAATTGAAGAAAAGTTGTCATCTGTTACAATCATATCAGCAACATTTTTAACGACATCAGTTCCACTTTTCCCCATTCCAACACCGATATCTGCAATCTTTAAACTTGGAGCATCATTAACACCATCCCCCGTCATAGCAACAATTTTTTTTAAACTTCTATACGCTTTTACAATTCTAACTTTATGTTCAGGAGTGACTCGCGCATAGACCCTAAATTGATAACAAATCCTTTTCAATTCAGCATCAGACAATTTATCCAACTCAACACCAGTTATAACTTGACTTGTGTCCGTTGCTATATTCAGCTCTTTTGCAATTGCAAATGCCGTACGCTTATGATCCCCTGTTATCATAATTGGCAACAACCCTGCTTTATGACACCTAAAAATACTTTCTTTAACACCTTCTCGCGGATTATCCATAAGACCAGCCAAGCCCAAAAACACCATATTGTCTTCAATGTCTTCATACGGATTATAATCATCTAATGTTTTATAGCCAAAAGCAATAACTCGATACGCCTTATCTGTCATCTCATTATTAATTTTTTTTATTTTTTCTTTTAAATTTTGTGAAAAAATCTCGATTTTTCCATTAATTTTAATATATTTGCATTTATTTATTAAAATTTCTGGAGCACCTTTTGAATAGCTTTGAAGTTGTTCATTATTAACCAAAACAGTCATCATCTTTCTTGTACTGTTAAAAGGTATTTCATGAATAACATTTTTTACAGGTAATTTTGCTGTTTTTATATCTGTTTTTTTGTTTAAATTTTCAAATTTAATCCAACATTCAATGAGAGCTTTTTCAGTGGGTTCTCCAATTATTCCATCTTTATTTATTTTCGAATTATTGCAAAAATATAAACATCTTAAAAAATCCTCATCTATATGTTTGGGATTGTGCTCAAAATTGGAAACAAGTTCAACAACCTCCATTTTGTTTTGCGTTAGTGTTCCCGTTTTATCCGTACAAATAACTTCACAGCTTCCCAATGTTTCAACTGCATGTAGTCTTTTGATGATGCATTTTCGTTTCGCTAGTTGTTGAACTCCTAAGGCCATAATAATTGTTATTACGGCAGGCAGGCTTTCAGGTATTGCTGCAACAGCCAAAGTTACAGCAGTCATAATGGCATCTACCAAGGAGCTTCCACAAATCAAGCAAATAGTTAAAATTAATGCTGAAACAACAAGGACTGTCCACGTGATAATTTTCCCAATTTTATTAATTGATTTTTGCAATGGTGTCAATTCTTTTTTTGTTGAAAATAACATTTTTGCAATTTTGCCAATTTCAGTATTTTTCCCAGTTGAAACAACAACTCCTGTTGCCTTGCCATTCGTTACCATACTTCCAGAATAAGCCATATTAAACCTTTCTGCAAGCGATGTATTTTTATTCAAAACCATCGTGGCATCTTTTTCAACTGGAACACTTTCTCCTGTTAACATACTTTCATCGCAAGCAAGGTTGTTAGAGGTTATCAGCCTTATATCCGCCCGAACAACGTTACCAGCTTTAATTTCAACAATATCACCACAAACTATGTTGTTGCTATCAACAGCAATTATTGCTCCATCTCTCAAAACATTAACATTCGTTTTGTCATACTTTTGAAGTTCATCCAAACAAGCTTGTGCTTTAAATTCCTGAAACACTCCAATAACAGCATTCACAATAACGATAAACAAAATAACAAAACCTTCTAATAGTTCTGATTTGTCTTTATTTATAACAGCCATAGAAATTGAAATGACCGCCGAAAAAAGCAATATGACAATCATTATATTTGCAAATTGCTTAAAAAAACATTTCAAAAGAGACATCTTCTTCGCTTTGTCTATTTCATTTTTTCCAAATTCTTTTAATCTTTGATTTGCCTCCATTTGTGAAAGCCCATTTGTTGTTGTTTTTAGCTTGTCCAAACATTCTTTTATTGTTAAATCATACATACAAATAGTTTATTTGATTATTGCCAATTTTAGAACATTCATGAATCTCTCAACATTCAAAAAAAACATGTTTATTAATTTGAAAAAATGTGAGCCATATGTTAATATAATAATATATGAAAAATAAAAAAAATGAAATCTTAAAATTATTTAATGAAAATGAATTAGTAAAAATAAAAGAGTTTATTTCGGTTATTGACGACATGAAACTTGGTGAAGATAAAAAACTCGAGGGCATAATTTATTATCTTTTTCGAAGTAACAAAATAGATTTTGAAAAAATCAAAACCGATTATTCTGAAACAATTCAAAACACAATAATAATTCTAGATAAGCTTGATAAAATTAATTACTCTCAACAAGATGTTGAAGCTGAAAACATAAGAAAAATGTTTTTCGCCATCACAAAAGATATAAGAATTATTATGTTGAAAATTGCATTTGTTGTTGTCGAGCTTCGTCACATTAAAGAAAAATCTGAAGATGAAAAACAACTTTTGGCGAAGTCAATATTTTCTTTGTTTGCACCTCTTGCCGCTCGTCTTGGAATGTCTACATATAAAACCGAACTTGAAAATGGTGCGTTCCTACTCAGTGATCCAAAATTGTTTGCAGAAATTCAATCAAATGTTGACAACAGATTTCACAAACGCCAACCGATTGTTGAAAGATTAACCGAACTTGTTAAACACTGTATGGAAGATTTAAATATAAAAGGAAGAGTTTATGGTCGAAAAAAACATATCTATAGCATCTACAAGAAAATTCAAGACCATTCTCTTGACAAAATTTACGACCTGATTGCTGTCAGAGCTTTGGTTAAAACAGTTCCTGACTGCTATGCACTGCTTGGAAGATTACACTCACTTGTTGAGCCATTAAAAAACAGGTTTAAAGATTATATTGCAACCCCTAAACCAAATGGTTATCAATCATTGCACACAACAGTATTGTTTGAAGATTTCCCAGTTGAAATACAAATCAGAACAGAAGATATGCATCAATACGCCGAGTACGGAATTGCAGCACACTGGCTTTACAAAGAAAAGAAAACAAAACAAGACACTCTCGATATTCAACTTGCATGGTTAAGACAAATGATGGAAAATGAAAATATTTCAATCGACGAACTTGCATCCTCTTTGGGAGAAGATATCTATAATAACGAAATCTTTGTTCAAACACCAATGGGAAAAGTTGTTTATCTTCCATCTGGTTCAACACCTATTGATTTTGCTTACTCGATTCACAGCGAAGTTGGAAATAAATGCGTGGGAGCAAAAGTCAATGGGAAAATGGTTCCAACTCAATCTGAACTTCACAATGGAGATGTTGTTGAAATAATAACAAACCCAAACTCGAAAGGTCCATCTAGAGATTGGTTAAAGATCTGCAAAACAAGTGAAGCAAGATCAAAAATAAATTCTTTCTTCAAGAAAAACATGAAGGAAGAAACAATAAAACTTGGAAAAACAATGCTTGAATCCGCAATTAAAGAGCAGGGATATTCTATTAGCAAATTAATGCAAAATGGAATGAGCGAAATTCTAAAACATTATAACTACACTGAAGTTGATGAACTTTATGCAAACATTGGAACAAATGCAATACCTTCAAAAACAATTGCAAACAAACTTGCAAGTCTTTATCAAAAACAAATAAAGGCAAAAATTGAAAACAATCCTGAAAGAAATTCAACGGTTTCTCTTGCAAAACCTAGCGATAAACAAATTGACTTAAAAGGACTTAATAATATACTATTAAAATTTGCAAACTGTTGCCAACCTATGTACGGAGACGATATTGTTGGATTCATTTCTGCTGGACGTGGAATTATAATCCACAGAAGCGTATGTCCAAATATTTCATATTTTAGAGAATCTCGCTTAATTGAAGCTTTCTGGAAACCAATTGATGAAAAAACAAAAAATAAAAAAAGTAAATAATTGTTTATTCTAATAAAAAAAGAACTGGTAAACGCAGTTCTTTTTTTTGATAAAACTATGCCAAAACAGGATGTTTCTTTAAGATAATAGAAACAATGTCAATAATCCAAAGGATTGCCCAACCTAAAACGATCCATAAAATACCGATTAGCACTAAACCAAAATCCTTTTTAACAGCACCCTTCACAACACGGAAGATTGCCCAAATAATGTCCAAACCTGGCAAAGCAAAAACAACTTTAAGCCAAAGTGGAGCATTTTCAAACCATTTAACCATTCCTTTCATAATACCTCTCCTTTCTTTAAGATATAAATATTATAACGTTTTTATTACAAATAATCAAATAAATTTAAATCATTTAAAGAAATTAAAATTGCCATCCTAATTTAACTTCCAATCAATTTTTAACTATAACGCATTTTAATCACTCTATTGGAGATACTACCACCATGAAATATGGTGATAATATCTACTATACTAACGAAATGGATGAAGTTATAAAATTTAATGAACGTAAAATGAAAATCGATGAAAATTATAAATATATAACAACAAATCCTTTTTTAAAACTTTTGTCATGGTTTAGTTACTATTTTTTTGCTTTACCATACGCTTTTGTTGTTTTCAAATTGTTTAAACGAATTAAATTTCACAATTTGAAAATTTTTAAAAAGCATAAATCAAACGGCTGTTTTGTTTATGCTAATCACACCAACCAATATTGTGACGGATTTTGTCCACCGCTAATTTGTTTTCCTAAAAAACCTCATTTTATTGTTAATCCAGCAAATGTTTCAATTCCAATCGTTGGAAAACTAACTAAAATGTGGGGAGCTTTACCAATTCCAAACAATATTCAAGCAACCAAGAATTTTTATCAAGCAATTGAATATACTTTGAAAAAAAACAATCCAATTATTATTTATCCAGAAGCTCATCTGTGGCCTTATCACACTAAAATCAGAAATTTCCCAAACACATCGTTTAGATATCCAATAAAATATACCAATCCTGTTTTTACATTTACCACTATTTACAAACTAAAAAAAATTGGCAAAAAACCCAAAATAGAAATATATGTTGACGGACCATTTTATCCAAACAAAGATCTCAACTTTAAAGATGCTCAACAAGAATTGTGGAATGTTGTTTACGCAAAACTTAGTGAACGCGCTAAATTAAGTAATTATGAATATGTTAATTATATACATCAGGAGAAGATCAATGATTAATATTTTATTCGGTGGAAACAATAAAGTTTTTGATGGCATCCTTTTATGTTTAATGTCTGCAATAAAACATTGCGATAAACCCATAAATGTCTTTATTCTAACCGCAGATGTTACTGAAATTCACAAAGATTATCAACCCATAACTCAAAAACACGTCTTAATTTTAAAAGAAATGTTGAAAAAGAAAAATCCTAACAGCAATGTAACAATAATTAAACTTGATGACGAATTTAAAAATTGGGTTTTTTTATCTTCCAACAAACTAAACAGCTACACTCCTTTTGCTTTCTTGAGATTATTTGCAGACACACTTAATTTCTTACCAAATAAAATTATTTATCTTGACGCTGACATTATGCTAAATGGAGATATAAGTGAATTGTTTGAAATAAATATAAATGATTACGAAATGGGTGTTGTTTTAGATCGTTACGGAAAATTTTTTATTAATCCCAAATACTTCAACTCTGGCATGCTCCTAATGAACTTAAAAAAAATGAAAGAAACTAATCTTCTTAAAAAAGTTAGAGATTTTTGTCAAAAGAAAAAAATGAATTTCCCCGATCAAAGCGCACTAAATAAGTTTTGCAAATATAAACTTTATCTTCCAAGAAAATTTAACGAACAAGGAAATTTGAAAAATAATACAATCATTCAACATTTTTCAAAAAGAATTAAATGGTTTCCAATTTTTCATACCATAAACATTAAACCTTGGGATATTGAAAATGTCCACAAAAAATATTACTATCATACATACGATGACATATATGATGAGTATATTAAAATAAAAAATTCAATTAATATTTGATTTACAACTTATTCTCCCAACAAAAAAAGCGAAGATTTCTCTTCGTTTTTTTGATTAATACATAATACTTCCAACTGTTCTTGGGTAAAGCTCAACATCACGAATGTTAGACACACCTGTTAAATACATAACAAGACGTTCAAATCCAAGTCCATATCCTGAGTGAACGTTAGTTCCATATCTTCTTGTGTTAACATACCAAGCGTAATCAGCTTCATTTAAGCCAAGTTCTTTAATTCTGTTTGTTAAAACATCAAGTCTTTCTTCACGTTGGCTTCCACCGCAAAGTTCACCAATTCCAGGAACAAGCATATCAACGGCTGCAACAGTTTTTCCATCATCGTTCTGACGCATATAGAAAGCTTTGATATCTTTTGGATAGTTCTTTAAGAAGACAGGTTTTTTGAAAACTTCTTCTGTGATATATCTTTCGTGTTCACTTTGAAGATCTGTTCCCCAACTTACTGGGAATGTGAAGCGATCTTTAACTTTTTCAAGAATTGAGATTGCTTCCGTGTAATCAAGACGAACAAATTCATTGTTAACAATGTTGTTTAGTCTTTCAATTAAACCTTTATCAACAAATTTGTTTAAGAATTGCATTTCATCATTACATTCTTTCATCACGTAAGAAATAACATATTTAACCATTTCTTCTTCGTTATCCATAAGTCCTTCAAGATCACAGAAACACATTTCAGGTTCCATCATCCAAAATTCAGCGGCGTGACGAGTTGTGTTGCTGTTTTCTGCTCTGAATGTTGGACCAAATGTGTATGTTTTTCCAAATGCATGAGTAATACATTCTTCGTGAAGTTGACCAGAAACTGTAAGAGCAACTTTCTTCCCAAAGAAATCTCTATCGTAACTCACTTTTCCACTACTTGCAACTCTATCAAGATCAAGCGTTGTAACTTGGAACATTTCTCCCGCACCTTCACAGTCATTTGCTGTTATGATTGGAGTGTTAAGATAAACAAAGTTCCTTTCATTGAAGAATTTGTGAATCGCAAAAGCTGCAACTGAACGAATTCTAAAAATTGCATTGAATAAATTTGTTCTTGGTCTTAATGTTGGCATTGTTCTTAAGAACTCAATTGAATGACCTTTCTTTTGAAGAGGATAATCTGCTTCACTTGCTCCAAGAACATTAACTTCAACTGCGCTAATTTCAAAAGGTTGTTGAGCATTTGGAGTTAAAATAAGTTTTCCATTAACTTCAAATGATGATCCAACGTTTTGTTTAACAATTTCATCGTAGTTTGAAACTTTTTCTCTTTCAACAACAATTTGAACAGACTTGAACGCACCATCATTTAATTCAACAAATGCAATGTTTTTACTGTCTCTAATTGTTCTTGCCCAACCACAGATTGTGATTTGTTTATTCTCATAATCTTTATAGATTTTGTGTAAATCTCTAATTTCAACTCTTTGCATAATTTCTCCTTATATATTTTTACAATTACGGTGTTAATCTATCTGGTCCACGGAACAAGAACATTGATTCTTTAATGTTATTTAGCTCCAATAAATTCATTGTTATTCTATCAACACCTAAACCAAAACCGCCATGTGGTGGACAACCATATTTGAAGAATTGAAGATAGAATTCAACATCATTTGCCAAGCCTTTTTCTTCCGCTTGTTGCTTTAAGATTTCGTATCTATGTTCACGTTGAGCACCTGTTGTGATTTCAACACCTTTCCAAATTAGGTCATATCCTTGCGGAATTCCATCTTTTCTCATATGATAGAATGCACGTTTTCTTGCGCCAAAATCTGTAATAAACACAAATTCATGACCATATTTTTCTTTTGCAAATTGACCACAAAGTTTTTCTGCTTCTGTTGATAAATCATCTTGTTCTTCAATCGGACAAGTATAGTTATATCTTTCTTCTAATTCTTTATATAACTCCTTAAGTTTAAGTCTTGGGAATGGCAATGTTGGAACAACAACCTCAACTCCAAACACTGTTTTTATTTGTTCGCCATATTTTTCTGCAACAACTTTCAATGCGTACGCCAAAAGTTCTTCTTCCATAACCATAACGTCTTCAACACTTTCAATGTTAGAAAACTCAAGGTCGAAACCTGTAAACTCTGTTGCATGTTTTCTTGAGTGAGATTTTTCCGCTCTAAACACAGGACCACATTCGAAAATTCGACCTAAACCGCCAGCCATTGCCATTTGCTTATAAAATTGTGGACTTTGTGCAAGATATGCCTTTGTATCAAAATATTTAACCTCAAAAACTTCACTTCCACTCTCACTTGCAGCACCAATAAGTTTTGGTGAGTGAATTTCAACAAATTCTTTGTTTACTAAGAATTCTCTCATTGCATTAACAAAAGCTGTTTGAACTTTGAACAATAATAAATTTTTTTCAGTTCTAAGGTCAATCCAACGATAATTCAACTTATAGTCAATTGTGCTATCGTCTGCAATTGGATTTGGTTCTGCATGGCTTGTTAGTTCTGCAAAATCAACCAAAACTTCTTGCCCACCCATTTTAACATATTCACTCTTAACAAGTTCTCCTTGAACTCTTACTGTTGCTCCTGGAACTAAACGCAAAAACAATTCACCAATTTCTGGATATTTAATCTTATCGATAAATAATTGAATTTTTCCAGAAAAGTCTTTAACAACAATAAATTGCATGTTCTTTTTGTCACGAACAGTATCAACTACTGCATGGAAGTTAACTCTTCCAACTTCTAATTTTGAAATTTGTGTAATCATTAAAATAATTCTCCTTTTAACATATTTTAACGTTAAGATTTTAAAATAAAAAATGCCCTAACGCCAAACGCATTAGGACGATGAACTCTCACCGCGGTGCCACCTAATTTGTTGAAATAAATTCAACCACTTTAAAAACTGCAACCTAAAGGCTGTTTTTAAGACTGGGAAGCGTCTTTCACTTTAGCTGTACTGATAAGTTCTCACTATCCTTATCTCACTTTGCGCCTCTTCCAAAGCTACTCTTTTCCGTTAACATCTTAATAACTAAATAATAGCACAACAAAATTCTCAAGTCAAGTTCTAAAAATAAAATTTATCAAAAATATATTTTATTTATTGTTTTATTTTGTATACTTCTTCATTTATTGTTTTAACAATTTCATTATACGTTTCTAAACTCAACTTTTCAGGATAAGAAACAAAAATCATTGGAATCTCTTCTCCATCTTTATGATACGATGGTTGACAATAATCAAATTCGTTAAACCATAAATCAAATTTTTTATAAAACTTTAATCTTCGCTTTGACTCAAGATCTGTTGGTCTTTCAATTTCAAATACAAACATCTTTTTAACTTGAGCCAAAAAACAATTAAAAAACATTGATCCATATCCCTTATTCCTAAACTCTTCAAGAATCGCAAAATGTTCGCCAAAAACAAAATTTTTAAATTCCCAACATGTGAAATATCCAACGATTTGATTATCATCAAAAATGAAATAAGCATTAAACTTTTTATTGTTTAAAGACTCAAGCTCCTCTGCTTTTATTTTTCTTTCTTCAATGCAAAAATCTTTTTCTAACAAAGAATAATAAAAATCAAAATCTTTTTCAGTTATTTTAATTAGTTCCATATCTATTATTATAGCATCTTAATTATAATTTTCAAAATAAAATTCTTAAAAACCAAAACATGCTTGACAAAAATTAAAGTGCAAATTATAATGAGTTATGTATAATTTGTTTAAACAACTCTTGACAAGGACAAGTCAAGTAAATAAAACCCTAATTAAATGAGGAAATATTATGCAACTCTAATTAGCAAACGGGGCATTTGCACCTCATGCTGATATGGCTCAGTCGGTAGAGCGTCACCTTGGTAATGTCTACCTGGCTAAAATCACATAAACCAAAAATCTTAATGCGCTGATATGGCTCAGTCGGTAGAGCGTCACCTTGGTAAGGTGGAGGTCGCGGGTTCGATTCCCGCTATCAGCTCCACAAAATAAACCCTTGAAAATCCCATATAAACAAGGCATTTAAAGGGTTTTTATTTTTTTAGATTATCCACAATTTTTCCACACACAAAAAATATCTGCTGTCAAAAAATTAAATTAAAAAACTGGAAATTACAAAAGATTGAAGATGCTACTCTTCAGTCTTTTTTTGTTTACATATTAACACAAAAGCCTTAAAACACTACTTAAATATAACAATTTTTAACTATAGAAACAATGCTAAAAATCCTCGGCGTAAGTATAATCCAAATAAAAAGACATTCAAATTAAATTTAAATGTCTTACAATTATGAATTTTATTATAAATCCTTTGTTGGATCTTGTTCAATTTGATTATGCAAAGATATTGCGTGCGCATAATTCACACTATTAGAAATAATTTCCTGCATTTTTTCAACGCCAATCAACATTTCAGGCTCATATCTAACAGGTTTCCCTTCCAAAATATTACCAAGATTGCTTTTTAAAACGCCAACTTGATAAGCATCAACTTCTTTTTTCCTTTTAAATAATTTTCTTATCCACTTTTCTTCTTCAGAAAACATGTCCATACCTTTAATGGTATAATTCAATGCCAACAGATTTTTAATTAAGGCTTCAAAATCAACAATTTCTCCCACAGAAGCAACTGGTTCTTTTCGTTTCCATATTTTATTAAACTCATATGTTTGTTTGCCATCTTTAGCAACAAATCCAACTTCAATCTTTAAATCAAAGTCATCTCCCTTTTTAAGTTTAGTTGTGCCACCATAAATAGATAACGTTAAGTTTTTTGAAAAAGAAATTGATTTATCGTTTGTTGTGTCCATACTAATTGGCTTATCATAATCATATAAAGGCAATGTGCTATTTCCAATTGGTCTAAGTCTTAAAAATTGATTTAGAAATTTCTCCATATAAACTCCTATATTGTTATTCATATTTTATCTAAATCAAAAATATTTGTCAACTTAGTTTAGTGTGTGAATTTATTCTTGTTAATTTTTGTTTGAAAACAAACAATTTATTTTATATAAAATAAAAACAGAGGAATCATTCCTCCATTTTTTTATATATTTAATCTTTTTTGTTTTTTTTCATTTCTGAAATCAAAGTGGTGATATAGATATCTTCAGTAGACATAGTTGAGCGATACTTTTCTTTCATTTTGTCAATTATTCCTAATTTTTTAAAAGAATAATGCTCTCCTTCATTTAAAATAATGTGATCATTAAAATTTATTCCATGAATTAAGCACATATTTAAAAAACTTTGTGTTGTGCTAATGTCATGCTTGCTTGGTAAAACATTTCCATTTGGATGTGTGTGAAACAAAACAACACTGTCAACTCCTGTATCATTAATTGAATTGATGATTTGATTTAAATCGAATGTTACTTCCGTTTCATCTTTACCCTTGCAAAGATAAGTTTTAATCACCCTATTGGTTTTGCTTAAACAAGCAACGACCATAAATTCGTTTCCCTTAATTCTATAAGACTCTCTAAAAAATGCAACAGCCTGCTCTGTGTTATTTAACGTAAATATTTTAGATTCCAATTTACTTTTATTATATACTTCCAAAAATTGTGCTAAAACATTTAAAAACAAGGCACTTTCTGGTCCAACACCATCAACTTTTATTAAATCATGATAGTTGGAATCAATAACATTAGAAAAAGAATTGAAATGATTGATTAAATCATGAGCAAGCGCATTTGTGTCTTTCCTTGGAATTGTGTAAGTTAAAAGCAATTCCAAAATTTCATGATATTCCAAACACTCCAAACCAAACTTTTTAACTTTCTCTTTCAATCTATTTCTATGATTCTTGTGAGAATTTTCTTTTTTTATAGACATATTTCCTCTTCCATTTTTGATAGATTAACATAATATATCCCATTTGACAAGAAAATTAATAAATTTTTTCAGCAGATAAAATTTAGTTGAAAAAAAAAAAGAAAACATATATAATTTAAAATAAATAAGTCAAATATTAAGTCGTAATATTTTGAGGTTTATTCCACAAATTAATTAAACGAGGTTTTAATGAAAAATTTTAAACATTTGCTACTAGTCTTTCTGCTGATTCCATGCATTTTTATATTGAATGGCTGTTCTTTTTGGGGAATAGAAAATGTTTACGTAACAAACATAGTTCAAACTGGCATTGTTGGGAACACAACCACTTACACCGTTTATTATTCCAATGGTTCAACTTCTCTTTTTACCGTAAATAATGGTAAAGATGGTAAAAATGGAAACGACTTAACAATCGAAAGCATAAAAGAATATTGTAATGAAAATCAAATAGACTTTGATGATTTCTTAGCAAAATATCTAACAATTGTCCATAAATCTGATTCTGTTCAAGATGCAACAAACAAAGCAATCCAATCCGCTGTTACAATTTGGTGCGAATTCCCAGTGAAAGATTATTACTTAAACAAGTCAACTTCTCTTGCTTGTGGAGCAGGCGTTATCTATAAAATGGAAGATGGAAATGAATATAGTTATATTTTAACCAACTACCACGTTGTTTTCTACACAAAATGTGTAACAATCAACAATATTGCAAAGAAAATTAAAGTTTATCAATATGGAGGCAACGAATCCGTATATAATTCAGGTCAAACTGATAACGGCTACCCAACATACACATATGGCTATGGCGCAATTGATGCAGAATTTGTTGGAGGTTCATTAAATTATGATCTTGCAATTCTAAGAGTTAAAACAAGTGAATTGTTAAAATACAACCCTCACTCATCAGCCGTAACATTAGCTGAAGAATATCAATTGGGAGAATCAGCAATTGCAATTGGAAATCCTGAATGTGAAGGATTTAGCGTAACAAACGGAATCATCTCTGTTGTTAGTGAAGATATTGAAATGAAAGGCGCCGACGATGTTACAGAATGTAAATTTAGAGTTATGAGAATTGACACAGCTGTTAATGGTGGAAACTCTGGCGGTGGACTATTTAACATGAACGGTGAACTAATTGGTATTGTTAATGCAAAAGCTGTCTCTAGTGATATTGATAACATAGCTTACGCAATTCCTGTTGATAATGCTGAAAAAGTTGCTGAAAATTTGATCTATTATTATGAAAAAAATGGAGTCTCTTCAAAGGTTAAAAAATTAGAACTAAGCTTTAAACACACTGTGGAAAATAGCCACTCAGTTTATAATCCTATTACAAACCGAACAACAATTGTTGATGATTTAAAAGTTACAACTGTTGACATCCTTGGGTTCGGACATCTGATAGGTCTTCAGGAAGGCGACATAATCAAATCAATTTCAATTAATGGAACAAATTACAATATCTCACGCAGTTTTCAATTTGAAGATTTACTCTTGACAATTCGCGCAGGAGACAAAATAATGTTAACAGTTAAACGCGGACAAATCACAAAAGAATTAGGATTGGTTACAGACGTTGGAATTTTATCTTCTCAATTAAGCACTATTGACTAACAAAAGTTATATAAAAAACATTAGGCTTTCAACCTAATGTTTTTTAATTAAACTTTATTAAACTAAAATATTTTATACCGTGAAGAATTCTGATTGCTAAACGACTTGGCGAGGCGTTTAGTGGCCATGCCACAAAAATCCCCCTTAGACCTAATCCTATTTTACTTTAGGCTAGATTTGATTACGTTTTGCGACCTTGCGTTAGCAGCTAAGCAAAACACAACAAACCAAGTCTCCCTACATTTCGCGCAATGTATCAATACAAAGCAACTTAAATCCAACAGCCAAAGTTTCCCTCAGGGCTTTAACAAGATTAATTTTTGCTTTTGTTGTTGTGTTTGTTCCATCAAGAACCTTTGTTGTTGTGTAGAACTTGTTGAACATTTTGCACATATCCATAACACGTTTACCGATCAAACTTGTGTCTCTCTTTTCAAGACTAACTCTCATTGTGTTTTCAAAATCGTTAATTGCTTTAACAATTTCAAACGCTTCTTGATTTAAACAAGAATAATCAGCATCAATTCCATCGTTTTCATATTTTCTTAAAATACTTTCAAGACGAGTGAATGTGTAAAGCATGTATGGTGCTGTTTCTCCTTCAAAACTAAACGCCTGCTCAATATCAAAAACACAATCCTTAATTCTTTCAACCTTTAAAACTGAATAGTTCAAAACTGCTCGAACAACTTTTTGGGCAACATCTTCAGGATTTTCAATTTCAAATTTTCTATCCTTTATAACCTCTTTTGCCTTATTCAAAACATATTCCATAAGGTCAACCAAAACGGCCTGTTTACCTCTTCTTGAACTTATCTTACCATCAGGCAAACTAAATCTTCCATAAGCAATATGCTCCATATTTTTAGCAAAATCATTGCCCATAAGCTCAACAACCTTGAAAAGTTGACTAAAATGTAATTTTTGAGCAACATCTGTAACATAAAGCAATTTGTCAAAATTGTATTTTTTATATCTGTCAAGTGCTGCTGCTATGTCACGAGTAATATAAAGAGTTGTTCCATCACTTTTAATTATTACTGCTGGCGTTAAATCATGTTTTTCAAGATCAACAATTTTTGCGTTTTGACTCTCAACCAACAAATTTTTGTTTTCCAAAATTTCAATTGCTTTTGGAACATCATTGTTATAGAACATTTCTCCGTTATAATCATCAAATGTAACACCCAAAGTTTTAAACATGTTATTTGCGTCATCTAAAGCGATTTTTATTATAAACTCATAAATTGGATAGATTTCAGGATCTTTATCTTCAATCTTTTTGAAAATATCTCTTGCCTCTTGGCTTAATTCTGGATTTTCAGCTTCTGCAGCATTAAACTTCACATAGTAATCTTGCAAGGCATCATTTCCTCTTGCTTTAATATCTTCCAAACTGCCCCATTTCTTCATTCCGCCAATTATTTTGCCAAATGGAGTTCCATAATCACCAACAAAATTAAGTCGTTTAACTTCATATCCGAACTGTTCAAACAACCTGCACAAGCTTTCACCAACTATTAATGTTTTTAAATGACCAATATGAAGATATTTCGCAAGGTTTGGACTACCATAATCAATGCAAATAATTTGCCCTGCTCCTTCATTAAATTGCAAGCAGTTTTCGCTAAAATCTGTTAAAATTGACTTTGCAACAAACTTCTTATTTAAGAAAAAATTAACGTAACCAGCAACCACTTCACATTTTTCAACAATACCACCAACTTGAACTGTTGATGCAATCTTGTTTGCGATGTTCATTGGATTATCTCTCAACACTTTTGCAAATGAAAAACAAGGTAGAGAATAATCTCCCTTATCTGCTGAAATACTTTCAATAATTAAATTTTCAACATCGATGTTTAATTCTGTAAAATCAAAATCTATGCACTTTGCTATTTGTTTCTTAATATTCATACTTATATATTAACATATTTGTTTATTTTTCGCAAGACTATTTGCAAATTCTCGCTTGACTATTTTAAAATATGTGATATTCTTATTATATGAAAGCAAAATTAAATAAAAATTTAACCAATATTAGAAATTTCTTTGTTTTATTAAAAAATGAAAACCCAACTCAAGAAGAAATTTATAACTACTTATTAGAATTAAAAACTTTTGTATTTAATCACTATGACTTAAACGAAAACGATTATGATATTTCAATTGAGTTTGTCAGCCCTAAAGTTTTAGATTATGACGAAGCCAAAATGTGTGCTTATTCACATGATGATAAAAAGTTCACAATAACTTTAAACAAACATAAACTTGTTGGTAAATACAACTTACTTTCTTATAACAAAAAAGATCAACAACAAACAGAAAGTGTTGATGATCAACATAAAAATAGAATAAAATCTATATTAACACTAACTCATTCGTTTTTGCACGAATTGGGTCACGTTATGATATATATAATTTCTCCCGAAAAAATGAAAGAAGAAGATGAACTTAGCGACGCTATTTTTGAATCATTAGAGCAAGTTATTTCATATTTAGAAAACAATAGAAAAAAAAGATTGATCATTAAAACTTTGTCTAAACATATAAACGCACTTGCTTATATGAGCGAACCAGAAAAAGATGCAAACAGAAAAGCATATATTTATTTCGCAAACATTTTAAGCATATTAATTCCTGTAGAACAAGATGCTGAAATTGAAGATTTCCTTTGCGTATTATTTGCAAACTTGAACGCTTTAAGAAAACTTAACTATAAGCTGTATAGACAATATTCAAAAGAAAATCGTGAAGCAATTGAAAAGCTTCACGATCTCGATTTTGAAAATGAATTGGAAAAACTTTCTAACTCTCTACACTAAAACACCAGCGCAAGCTTTGGTGTATGCCCTGGTGAGTCCACCAGCACCAAGTTTAATTCCTCCAAAATATCTAACCACAGCAACTAGCACATTGGTTAGATTTTTTTTCTTAATAACATTCAAAATTGGATAACCCGCAGTTCCTCCGGGTTCTCCATCATCTGAACATTTTTCACTGATAACTTCACGATTATAAACATACGCATAACAAACATGCCTTGCTTTTTTATGCTCTTTTTTCAGCTGCTCCAAAAACGGTTTCACAATGTCTAGTGAACTTAATTCTAATTTATAAGCAATAAATCGCGATTTATTAATTTCTAATTCAAATGTTTCCATATCCAAATTATTAAATACCTTTTTAGAAGTATAGCATGTGTAAAATAATATTTTATTTTAATAATTCTTTAACTTCGCCTCTTTTGTCAACACAATATCCAACAGCCATTGCACCAGGTCCTGTGTGACAAACAATAAACAGTGGCAATGGGTCGTTTGTTAAGAATGGATATTCTGGGAATGCTGCTTTAACTTCAGCTTCAAAATCCTTCAATTCATGAGCATCTTTATTTGCAAAACTATGCGCCATGCCAATATAAACTTTTCCTTGTTTTGCTTCTTCTGGAAAACGTTCTTCAATTTCTTTTCTTGTTGCAGCAATCATTTTTGATTTTGCTTGTTTCATAGACATAACTTTTGCATATGCATCAAGTTTTCCACCGTGAACTTGAAGAATAGGTTTAATGTTTAAAAGTGTTCCAATTGCTGCAGCGGCAGGAGTTACTCTTCCACCCTTTTTTAAATATTTTAAAGTGTCCACAGCTATATATGCCGCACAGTCACCTTTATTTTCTTCTAAATATTCCTTAATTTCTTTTCCACTTTTGCCGGCATTGATTAAACTTCTTGCCTCAAGCATTGCCATTTTGTTCATGAATGCAACTCTTTGATTGTTAACAACAAAAACTCTTCCCTCAAATTCATCTTCATGGCTAGCTCTTATTGCTGTGTTGCATGCCTCACTCAATCCGCTTGAAAGCAAAATATAAACAATTTCATCATAAGTTTTTAAAACTTCTCTCCATTCTTCTTTTACCATTTCAGCACTTGGTTGACATGTGCTTACATCCGTATTTTTATCTTGTAAATAATTATAAAACTCTTCATAAGTCATATTTTTGTTTTCATAATATTCATCACCATTAACAATAAATGAAATTGGAATAAGTTTTTCAATATTATATTTTTTTATTTCCTCATTTGTTAAGCTTCCTGAATTATCAACAACTAATGCAACTTTTTTTGACATCAAAATTTTCTCCTTTCATTTGTAATTGTTTTTATTTGAACAAGTATTTCAATTATCAACACCTGTTTATATTTGATTATACAATAGCAAAAAAAATAAAACAATCTTTTGATCGCAGTTTTTGAATTTTAAACAATCTTTTTAAAAATAATGAACATTGTTTGACAAATGTGTTTATATTTTATACTATATACACATGAAAAAACAAGAATACAAAAACGCAAAATTAAGTAAAAAAAGAATAGCATCTGCTTATTTAAAGCTATTAGTTGAAAATAAAGGCAATTTAAATGTTAGTGAAATTGTTCGAGGGGCAAATATCAATCGTGGAACTTTTTATTTACATTTTGAAAATATACATGCTGTTAATAAGTATATTGAAAATGAGCTTGCTCAAAACTTTAAAGAACTGGAAGATGAGTTTAGAGAAATTCAGGTGGATTTAACTCCTGAAATTATTCTCAAAAAACTAAATGAAATTTTGCTTAAAGATTTAGAATTTTATCGATTGATTATTAATGCTGGAAGTTCTAATTTGATGGAACGAATTAAAGATATGATCTTAATTTCAATGTCTAATAATTTTAAAATCATGCAATATGTCACCAATTTTGAACGTTTTAAAGTTGTGATTCAATATATTGTCGGTGGTGGAATCGATGCTTACATAAATTGGTTAAACGGAAAAATAAATTGTTCAATTGAAGAGTTGTGTGAATATTTAACAACATTAATTAAAAACGGTTTAAAAGGCGTTATTAATTATGGAAACTAAAATTTATGATTATGGAATGAATGCTGAAGGTGTTGCAAAACTTGACGGAAAAGTTGTTTTAGTTGAGAATGCCCTTGTTGATGAAATTGTTGATATAAAGATAATTGAAGACAACAAAAATTATTCAACAGCTAAAATAGCCAATATCTTAACCAAAAGTGAAAACAGAATTGAGCCAAGGTGTCCATATTTTGGGGAATGTGGAGGGTGTAATTTGCAACACATGAACTATAATGAGCAACTTAAATTCAAGACAAACCATATTAAAAAAACAATTAAAAAAATAACAGGATTAGATCTTGATGTAAACAACACAATTGCATGCTCAAACACATTCAACTACCGAAACAAAATGAGCTTTTCAACAAAAAAAGAAAGCTGCGGTTTGTTAAAAATCAAAAGCAAGGATATTGTTAACTTATCGACCTGCCATCTTGCCGACTCAACAATAAATGATGTGTTGCAAGTTTTTAAAACATATGTTAATGCGCATGCGTGCGCGCACATACGCAACCTGGTTATCCGCTCGATTGAGGGTCAAATTCTTGTTGGTGTTGTAACAAAAACACATATTGATTTAAATGATTTATTTTCCATCTTAGCTAAGAATTTTAATAATGTTGGACTTTATCAAATTGTAAATTCTAGAAATGATAGTGTTGTTCTATCTGGTAAGGTTTTTCATGTTGGAGGAATTAAAAATATCAAGATTACCTCATTTGGATTGAATTATTTTGTTGATTTATTGGGATTTCATCAAACCAACATTGAGATTCAAAACAAATTATATGACAAAGTGTTAAGCTATATTAATCCAAATTCGGTTGTAATAAATGGATTTAGCGGACAAGGACTTTTAACTGCAATTTTAGCAACAAAAGCAAAATCAGTCATTGGAATTGAAATTAATCCTAGTTCACATAAAAGTGCCGAAATCTTAAAACAAAGCAACAAAATAAGCAACATGAAAAACATTTGTGGTGACTTTTTCAAACATTTCAAGAAAGAGATGAAACATGCAAACACAATCATTCTTGATCCGACCAAAAAAGGTTGTGGAAAAGACATCATGAACGAAATTATTGGTGTTGAAAACATTATATACATATCTTGCAATCCAATCGCTCTTTCAAAAGATCTTAACGCAATAAAAAATAGCTATATAATTGAGGAAATTGTTCCTTTTGACATGTTCCCAAATACCATAAATGTTGAAACATTAGTGAAATTAAAAAAGAAATAAAATATAAGGAGAAAAATATGATTTTATCAACAGATTCAACAGCAAATTTACCAAAGGAATATTACGAAAATTTAAATATAAAGATGATCCCCATGCAAATCGTAATAGAAGACGAAACTTATGACGATTTAAGCGAAAAATTACCAGTAAGTGAATATTATCAAAAAATGTGCAAAGGCGCCGTTCCAACAACAGCTCAAATTAATGAATTTTCAGCACGAGTTTATTTTGATAACCTTTTAACTCAAGGTGAAGACATTTTACATATTTGTTTTTCCTCTGCAATGAGCGGAACTTATTCTGCAATTAAACGCGTTGTAGATGAACTTAATGAAACTCACACAAATAAAATTGTGGTTATAGATTCACTTAATGCATCATGCGGTGAAGGAATTTTGGTGTTGAAAGCACATTCTTTAAAGCAACAAGGAAAAACAATTGATGAAATTAAAACTGAAATTGAAAAACTGATTCCAAAAACATGCGCATATTTTACAGTTGAACAATTAAAATATCTTGTTCGCGGTGGAAGACTTAGCAAACTCTCAGGTACAATTGGAACAATTTTAAACATTAAACCAGTATTACGTGTTGATGAAAATGGAAAACTTGTAAGTTACAAAAAAATTATTTCAAGAAAAAAATCTATTGCTGAAATTGCAAACATTGTAACACAAAAACTTGCAGATAAACAATATGTTATGATTTCTCATGCAGAATGTTTGGAAGATGCAAAAGAATTAGCAAATACTTTGAAAATAACCATAGGTGTTGAACCAATCATCACTGATTTAACTCAAGTTATTGGTTGCCATACAGGACCAGGACTTCTTGCAGTTTTCTTCTTTGGCCGTGAAAAATAAATCAAAAAAAAGAATAGTTCAACTATTCTTTTTTACACCCTTTTTATCAGGTGAAACTGACGATTAGCTGCTAAAAAAGTTTTACTCCTTTTTTATCAGGTGAAACTGACGTTTCTCAAAATCAATAAGACCATCTTCCTTCATACGAGCAAGCTCTGTGGACATTGCACTCCTATCAACAGATAAATAATTTGCAAGTTCCGTTTTGTTATATGGCAAGTCAAAATAATTAGATCCTTTTTTTCTTGCCATTGTCGTAAAATAAGACATAAGTTTATCTCTAATTGTCTTTTTTGATAGGTGCGTAATTTTATCAAGTAACTTCATGTTGCTTCTTGCTACCATTTGCATCAAATGCTTAACAACAATATCATGACGCCTACACCTGTTTGCACATGGTGTTATTACTCTATGCTTATTCATAAACATAACCAAAGTTTTTTCTCGCGCAATCAAACTATCCTTATATGTTTGTTCTCCCGCATATGCGCTTTCCAACCCATAAATATGCCCCGGCTTTAAACGCATTAAAATTGATATATCTCCTAAGTTATCAATGTTTTGAACAAGGGCGCCTCCTCTCAAAATCAACACAACCTCATCCATAACCTCGCCTTGTTTTATAATATGTTCATTCCTAGCGAAAGTCTTAAATCTTGTTTTGAAGCAAAACATCATAGCCTGACATTCAAACTCAGTGGCAGAACCAAAAATTTTAGTGTTTTTTAAATCATTATAATATTCCATAGAAATTTCCAACCTTCTTAAAATTTCTTTAAATATGTTGTAAAAACAACACTTTTTATGTTTTTATTATAGTATAATGGTAATGTAAAGTCAAATAAATGTAAAAAATCACCGAAAATTGTGTTTAACACAATATGTTGACATGGCTAATATTTGACAACACAATTAACGGAAAATTGTTAAAATTTTACCGATTTTATCACATTGAAAAGATATAAAGGGGAGTTACAAAATCATGAAATGTATCAAAAGAAATGGTCAAGAAGTTGAATTTAATAATGATAAAATTCGTAGAGCGGTGACCAATGCAAACAACAACATGGATGAAATGTCAAAAAGATTATCCGATGAACAGATTGAAAAAATCACAATGGATGTAACAAAAAAATGTGAAAACATGGGACGTGCTGTCGGTGTTGAAGAAATTCAAGATATGGTTGAATTCGCAATCATGGGTGAAGGCAAATTTGATGTTGCAAAGCACTATATAACTTATCGTTACACTCGCCAATTGGCAAGACAAAAAAACACAACTGATGACAAAGTTTTTTCTCTCATTGATTGCCAAAATGAAGAAATTAAACAAGAGAACAGCAACAAAAACCCAACAATTAACAGTGTTCAACGTGACTATATGGCTGGTGAAATGAGCAAAGACTTAACAAAAAGATTCCTACTCCCTGAAGATATTTGGCAAGCTCATGAAGAAGGTTTAATCCATTTCCACGATGCAGACTATTTTGCTCAACGTATGCACAACTGCGATCTTGTTAACCTAGAAGATATGCTCCAAAACGGAACTGTAATTTCTGGAACAAGAATTGACAAACCGCATTCATTTTCAACAGCTTGTAACATCGCAACTCAAATTGTTGCTCAAGTTGCATCAAGTCAATATGGTGGCCAAAGCATAAGCCTTGCTCACCTTGCACCATTTGTTGAAGTAAGCAGACAAAAAATCCGTAAGGATGTAATTGAAGAGCTAACTGAAGCAGGAGCTGAACTTGATGATGAAATTGTTCACAAAATAACCGAAAAACGTGTTCGTCAAGAAATTAATCGCGGTGTTCAAACAATTCAATATCAAGTTATAACATTAATGACAACAAATGGACAAGCACCTTTTGTTACAGAATTTATGTATCTTGGTGAAGCAAAAAACGAACGTGAACGTGAAGACCTTGCAATGATCATTGAAGAAACCTTAGAACAACGTTATAAGGGTGTTAAAAACGAAAAAGGTGTGTTCATAACTCCTGCATTCCCAAAAATTATCTATGTTTTGGAAGAAAGCAACATTCGCCCAGAAAATAAATATTATTATCTAACCGAACTTGCAGCAAAATGTACTGCAAAACGCCTTGTTCCAGATTATATCAGCGAAAAGAAAATGTTAGAACTTAAAGTTGACTCTAATGGAGAAGGTCATTGCTACACTTGTATGGGTTGCAGAAGTTTCTTAACTCCATGGGTGGACGAAAACAAAAAACCAAAATATTACGGAAGATTTAACCAAGGCGTTGTGACTGTAAACCTCATTGACATCGCACTTTCATCTCATGGCGACATGAAGAAATTTTGGCAAATCTTTGATGAACGTATGGAACTTTGCCACAGGGCACTTCAAAAACGTCATGAAAGACTTACTGGAACATTAAGTGACGCATCACCAATTCTTTGGCAACATGGTGCATTAACAAGATTAAAACCAGGCGAAACAATTGATAAATATCTCCATGGTGGATATTCAACAATTTCATTAGGTTACGCTGGCCTTTGGGAAACAGTTTTCTATTTAAATGGTAAAAAACTCACTGAGCCA
>JAZLCR010000049.1:0-25812 GCA_045614345.1 Candidatus Onthoplasma sp. | reverse complement strand
TTATAATCTTTTAGTTGGTAAATATGTAAAAACTTATGTAAGAAAATAGAATTGGTTACAAATATAATTAAGTTTAAAATATAGTATTTATACATAATCTTCTCCGTTATATTTCTTAAAATAAAAGAAAAATTTATTAATCTAACCAAAAAACAAGCAAAAACTGATGTTTTTATCAAAAATTAGCTGTTTTTTATGAAATTTGTGACAATATGATTAAATTCAATATATTTTTTTAAAAACACAAAATGATCTCCTTTTGTTGTGATAATTTTGGTGTTGTTATGTTTTTTTAAATATTTTGCAATCCATATTTTTGTTTCATAATCTTTATTTCCCCAATATAGCAAAACAGGGCAGTTGAATTGAGGTGTGAATTTAAGATTTAAATTTATAATGTTTTTAAAACTTTCTTTATTTGTTTTGGATAAGGATAAATAATCACTGCTTGCTATTTTTTTGTAAAAATATTTATTTTTCGGCGATTTTAATAATATTTTATTGTTATTTCTGGTTATTTTACTGAAAATATTTATTTTTTTATTTATTCCTGCACCTCCGGTGATTATGATTTTTGAAATTGTAATTTTTTTCTTCAGAAGTAATGCTAATCTGCATCCAAAACTATGACATATTATAATTACATTGTTTATTGAATGAATTAGTAGGATATTCTCAATTAGATTGGTGTAATCGAATAAATTCCAAATGGATAACGTTGGGGAATTTGTTGGGATACTAATTGATAAAATATTGAATTGGCTTTTGAGGAAATTTATGGTTTTCGAAAACGAAAATTTGTTGCCTCCCCAGCCATGCAGGAATAAAATTGTGCTTTCATTTTTTGTATTGAAAAAATCATAGTTTACCACTTCATTTTTGAATAAAAAATTCATCATGATTATATATGCAAAAAGTTGTTATTTTTGACAAAACAGTGACAACAAATTTTTTAACTTGTCATAAATATTGATATGAAAAAATTATGTGTTATTTTTGGTGGTGAAAGTTCTGAGCATGATATTTCGATAATCACAGGAATGCAACTAACGAAATGTTACAACAAAGAAATTGAAAAAATTTATATAGGGCTCAATAACAAATTTTATCTTGCAACAAAAGTTAATGATTTAAAATTTTTTGAAGATAAGGAAAAGATTAAACTTTCAGAAATAGTTTTCCACAATGGTTCTGTCTACAAAAAGGGGATCACCTTTAGAAAACTTTTTGATGTTGAATGTGTAATTAATTGTTGTCATGGTGGTGTTGGTGAGAATGGAGATCTTGCTGGATTTTTTCAAGTGAATAAAATTAAATGCACAAGTGCTTGCTCCTTGGCTAGTCACATTGCAATGGATAAAAATTTAACAAAGGAATTGGTGAAAGATATTGTTCCTGTTGTGAAAGGTGTGAATGTAACCAAATCAAATTTCGATGAATCGACAAAACGCATTGCTGAAACTTTTTCTTTTGATTTGATTGTTAAACCAAATTCGCTGGGATCTAGCATTGGTGTTAAGGCGTGCAATAAAGAAAACTTTATAAATCAAATCGAAGCAATTTTTGAAATGGGTGATGATGCTTTGGTGGAAGAACGTGTTATTGATATTGAGGAATTTAATCAGGCGTGTTTTAAAACCAAAGAAGGTTTGGTGTTAAGTGCAATTGAGCATCCAATCAGCAAACATGAATTTTTAACCTTTGAAGATAAATATCAAGCAAAATCAAAAACTAAAGGAAGTGATAGAGAAATTCCTGCAAACGTATCTCCAGAACTTGAAGAACAGGTTATTAATCACACGTCCAAAATTTATGAACGTCTTGGAATGAATGGAGTTGTTAGAATTGATTATATATTAGACAAAGCATCAAACACTCTATATTTCAACGAAATAAACACAATTCCAGGCAGTATGGCATTTTATTTGTATGAACCGATTGGAATGGATTATATAACGCTTGTTGAAAATCTAACAGAAAACGCAGAGGAAATAAAAAAATTTGCGTACTTCAATACGCAAATTCTAAAAGATAAAAAGATTTGATTTAAAATTATATTTCGACTTTAGAACTTTTTGCATTTTCAGCCATAATGCGCAACTGCTTGTTTGTTAGATATTGATTTAATCCAACAAGAAGATTGTGGATATCTTCTCGCGATAAAATTGCAGAGCTTTCATTTGAAATCCTTTTTGAGTTTCCGTAGCCAATAATTTTTTCTCGGTAAGGCTGTAAAACTTCATTTTGTTCAGGGGTTAATTCAACCCCGCCGTTAGTTAATATATAATATAAATTATTAGAAGGATACATTTTATAAGAATATCTTTCAATCGGTGTTTTTGCTATTGGTGAACAAATAAAAGGAATTCCAATGCCGTTTTCACTTTGTGTTGCGACAAGACGATTGACTCTTGGGTTGAAATATAAATATATGGTTTTTACTAAAAATAAGTCATTGCTACGTTTTTTCATTACATTCTCCTTAAATTTTTGTTATTATATCAAGCAAATTTGATTTGTCAAGAGTTTGATATTGACAAAGACTGTCTTCCATGTTATTCTTTGACTAGGAGATAGTTATGATTAAAGCACCGCAAGAAAGATTTGAAGAAATCAAAAAAGAAATAATCCAAATTAGCGAAAGTTACACACTTATTAAGCAAGGAATGAAAAATAAAGAACACACTAACTATGAAAAAAGGCATTTCACACTTTTGCATATTAGGTTGATTGAACTTATTAAAGAATTAAATTCCATGATGGCAAAACAAGAAATAGATATTCCAATGATTTATAAAACATTTGTAAATAGTTTAAAGAGAAGCTTGTATGAAAATGTTGATAATGAATATAAGAAAGAAGTAATAATACATAAGTCGTCATACAATATAATTAATGAAGATCTAACGGATTATTTGCGTTAAAAGCTAAACATTGTTTGGCTTTTTTCTTTGCATTAAACAACTAATTTTAAGCAGTTTTTTGATAACCCTAAAATTGATTTGCTAAAAAACTTTAAATTTGTTATAATAAAAAAGTAATGAAGATTATTTAAGGGGAGAAGAGAAAACGTGGCTAGTTATGATTCAAAAGATTTAGTGGTTTTAGAAGGTTTGGATGCAGTACGTATGCGTCCTGGTATGTATATTGGAACAACGGGTGTGAAAGGTCTTCACCATTTGTTGTGGGAAATTATTGATAACGCAATTGATGAAGTTGCAAACGGGTATGGAAACAAAGTTGAAGTGACTTTGCATAAAGATGGAACAGCGTCAGTTCTTGATAATGGTCGTGGAATTCCAGTAAGTCCACACCCAAAACTTAAAATAAGCGGTGTTGAAGTGGTTTTCACTCAACTTCACGCTGGCGGTAAGTTTGGCGACAATAATTATAAATATTCAGGCGGTTTGCATGGAGTTGGTGCATCGGTTACTAATGCATTAAGTAGATATTTGGAAGTAACAGTTTATAAAGATGGCAAAAAGCACTTTGCAAGATTTGAGAGTGTGGAAAGAAAAGGCAAAATTCATAGCGGTGTTCCTGTTGAACGTCTTCATGAGATAGGAAACACAACCCTAAAAGGAACATATGTAAGATTCCTTCCAGACGACAGAGTGTTTAAAGATATTCGCTTTGATTACGAAACAGTGCGTGAACGCCTTCAAGAAACAGCCTTTTTAAACAAAGGTGTTAATATTGAACTTATTGATGAGAGAACAAATAAGCGTGAAACATTGTGCTATGAAGGTGGAATTAGGGACTATGTTTCTAGTCTTACAATGGATAAAAAACCTCTTTTTGTGCCACCAATTTACATTGTAGATGAAATTGAAGATACTTATGTATCTTTAGCAATTCAATATGTGGATAATTACACTGAAAATATTTTCAGTTATGTTAATAATATTCCAACACCAGAAGGGGGAACTCACGAGGTTGGTTTTAAAACGGCGCTCACAAAAGTTTTAAATGACTTTGCAAAAAAACATAATCTCATAAAAGACAAAGATGTTGCCTTCATTGGTGATGACTTCCGTGAAGGAATGGTGGCCGTTTTGTCTATCAAAATGAAAAATGTTCAGTTTGAAGGACAAACAAAAACCAAACTTGGAAATGTTGAAGCTCGTGGTAGGGTTGAAACAGTTTGTACTCAAGGATTAAATGAGTTTTTTGCAAGCAAGAAAAATGAAAACATTGGAAATATCATAATAGAAAAAGCAAAAGGTGCAGCAAAAGTTAGAGATGCAGCAAGAAGAGCAAAGAGTTTGGCAAGACAAAAGAACTCAATTGAAGGCAGTATGTTATTAGGACAACTTGCAAGTTGCACAAGCAGAAATGCAGATATTAATGAACTCTTTATCGTTGAGGGTAAATCAGCGGGAGGTAGTGCAAAACAAGGAAGAGATAGGTATTTTCAAGCAGTTCTTCCACTGCGTGGAAAACCTTTGAATAGTGAAAAGAAACGTATTGATCAAGTGCTTGCAAATGAAGAAATCAGAACAATTATTGGTGCCCTTGGAACGGGGATTGGTGAAGATTTTGATTTGGAGAAATTAAAATATAACAAAATCATTATTCTAAGCGATGCAGACCCAGATGGAATGCATATTCGCTGTATTTTGCTCACATTCTTCTTTAGATATATGCGTCCGCTTATTACAAACGGAAATGTTTATATTGGAATGCCACCGCTTTATGGTGTTAAGACTAAAGGTGAAATTATTTATTGCTATGGTGATGAAGAGTTGGCAAAGGTAACAAAAGATCTTAAGAAATACACAATTCAACGTTATAAAGGTCTTGGGGAAATGGATTATGATCAGTTGCGTGAAACAACCTTGGATCCTGCAAAAAGAACAATCATTCGTGTTGGTGTTGAAGATGCTGTTCAAGCAGATAGAGAAATAAGTCTTTGGATGGGAGATGAAATCTCAGCAAGGAAAGAATTTATAAATCGACACGCAAACTTTAATCGAGTTAATGAATTTGAACAAAAACAAATTGAAGAAATTGATGAGGAAGGGGGAAATGTTTAATGGCTAGTAAGAAAGATAAAATTGATATGATAAAGAACATTGTTCCAACAGGTCAACTTCTTCACAAAACCGTTGAAGAAGTTATGACTGCTTCAATGCTCCCTTATAGTGAATATGTTATTCTTGATCGTGCTTTGCCACGTGTTGAAGATGGTTTAAAACCTGTTCAAAGACGTATTTTATATGACATGTTAATTCAAGGGTTAACCCCAGATCAAGAATATAGAAAA
Source organism: Candidatus Onthoplasma sp. (assembly GCA_045614345.1). GTDB lineage: Bacteria > Bacillota > Clostridia > Christensenellales > UBA1242 > Onthoplasma. The sequence continues at coordinate 20,546 of JAZLCR010000049.1, read as the reverse complement.
TGTGCCGGAGTTGTTGGTGATGTGTTGGGTAAATTCCACCCACACGGTGATAGCTCTGTTTATGGTGCACTTGCTCGTATGGCGCAAGATTTTGTTATGGGTGAACGTTTGGTGGATGGTCACGGAAACTTTGGATCAATCGATGGTGATAGTCCGGCAGCATATCGTTACACAGAGTGTAAATTAACACCTTTAGCTATGGAACTTATGAAGGATATAGATAAAGATTGTGTTAACTTTAGTCTTAACTTTGATGATAGATATAAAGAACCTGATTACCTTCCAGGATCATTCCCCAACTTGTTTGTTAATGGTGCAATGGGAATTGCAGTGGGTTTGGCAACTAACATTCCAACTCATAATTTGGGTGAGATGATTGATGGCGTGGTTGCTTATATTGATAATCCAAATATCAGTCTTGATGAGATGCTTAAAATTGTTAAGGGACCAGACTTTCCAACTGGTGGCATGATTTGTGCTGGTAACGAAATGAGAGAAGCATATGCAACAGGAAGAGGAAAAGTTCCAATTCGTGCAACATTCCACACAGAAGATGAAAAGGGCGGAAAAACAAACATTGTAATCACTGAAATCCCTTATCAAGTGAACAAAGCTGATATGTTGCAATCAATTGGTGCTCTCAAAGAAAAGATGAAAGATGAACTTGCTGATATTTATGATATAACAGATGAATCAAGTAGTGAGGGAATAAGAGCAATCATCACACTAAAAAAAGATGCTGATGTTGATAATATAATTGCAATATTGCTCAAGCATACTGATATGCAAATAAACTTTAATTATAATGTGGTTGCAATTGCCAACGGAACTCCAAAACAACTTGGAATTTTAGATTATTTTAGTTATTATACAAAGTTCCAACTAGATGTTATAGTTCGCAGAACTAAGTTCGATTTAGCACGTGCTGAAGCAAGAGCACACATTGTTGAAGGGCTTTGCATTGCAATTCAAAATATTGATGAAGTTATAAGAATAATTAAGGCATCTGCATCAAATCAAGATGCAAAACAAAAATTAATGGCAAGATTTGGATTAAGTGAAATTCAAACTCAAGCAATCTTAGATATGAGACTCAGTAGGCTTACTAACCTTGAAACAGTCAAACTTCAACAGGAATTAGCACAACTACGTAAAGACATTGCTGAATATCAAGCAATTCTAGGTAGCCAATCAAAACAATTTAAGGTTATCAAGAAAGAAATGACAGCAATTAAGGAAAAATATGCAACAGAGCGAAAAACTAAGATTGTTGATACTTTTGAAACCTATGATATCACACCAATTGAAAAATTGTTGGATAATCCATGTGTGGTGGCGGTAACTAATGATGGATTAAGAGTTAAACAAATCGATATGAAACAAGTTCAAAATGCTCAACCAACATATGGATATGATAACATTAATGCGCTTCATAAGTTTACAGCTCACACCAGTACAAATAGTGCAGTTGTTATGTTCACAAACTTTGGTAATTTCTTTAGATTAAATGTGCGTGACATTCCAACAGCCAAATTTGGTGCAAAAGGAACAGCGCTTTCTCAAATCACAAATGCGGAAACAAAAGAAAAAATTGTTGCGCTATTTGATGAACAAGACATGCTTAGCAATCCAGAGCTTTTAATGTACACTCAAGATGGTTATATAAAACGTTGTGAAACGAGCGAGTTTAATGGTTTGAAGAGTGGAAGCATTGCTCTCAAACTTAAAGACTTTGACCGTGTTGTTGGTGTTCAAATCAATGATAACCTCCCAAGTATTTTAATGGTTTCAACCGATGGAATGGCTGTCAATTGCGAATTTAAAACAGCGCCTGTAACAAAACGCAATAGTGGTGGAGTTATTGGCATGAGTTTAAATGAGAAAGCAAAAGTTATGTTTGCAAGTCAGGTTAACACTCTTGATAGAGTTCTTATGATAACACCAGACGGAAATGCAAAGAAATTTAGTTTGAATGAAATTCCTGTTGGTGCTAGAAATAGAAAGGGTCTTAAGATAATAAGTGGAAAAGAGTCAGTGTTCGGAATAATTTCTCCAATAATAACAGGTGAAATAGTTTTAGAAGCAAAAGATGGTATTCATGCTGTTGATGTTAATGAAGTTCCAATTTCATCTCGTACCGCAGCAGCAAAACCACTTGTTAAAAAAGCTAAATTAACACTTAAAGATATTGGATTGTATCTTAATTAAAAAAAAGCCGAAAACTCGGCTTTTTTGTTTTTTATACTATTTAAAATCTTCTAAAACCTGGTAATTCCACTAAATTTAAAACATTAATGGGCATTTCTGTTGCGATAGATTTGTTTGCTGCTATGCCAGTGAGAATACTCATTGCGCCATCAAGATAAGTTGCGCTTCTGTTAAATTCATCTTCTTTTTTAACGCCAAAGAGATAATCCAACATAATTTTATCGCCACCACCATGACTTCCAACACCTTCTTTAATTTCAATCTCATAAGGAGCCTCAAACATAGGGTAGACTATTAATTTTTTACCTTTAACAACACCTTCTTTTGAAACGTCGCCACCAGCATTAATGTAAACTTTTTCAACAACTTCAAGTTCGATTCTTCCGTTTGTTCCAGTAAAGCCAACTCTAAATCCTTCCCAAGGAGAGTATGCATTAAGAGAGTAAGACATTTGTGCACCATTAGAGTATTTAACCAAAACATTCATAGTGTCTTCAATGCTAATATTATCTCCAAAAACGCTTTGATCACGAATATAACCATCATCTTTCTCGGCTTTTAGGTATAAACTTTCAAGTTGCTTATTACCAGCCATAACAAGAGCAAATGGATCGTCTTTTGCATTCTTTTGACCGTGAACTCGTGAATAGAATTTTGTAACACACCTGTTTTCAGCATTTTCTCTGCCATAGAACATTAAGTCACCAAACGCAAAAACGCGCTTAGGGTAAGTTTTGAGCCAGAAATTTACAAGGTCAAAATGATGAGTTGATTTGTGAACCAACAAGCCCCCGCTGTTTCGTTTATCTCTGTGCCATCTTCTAAAATAATCCGCACCATGAGAAGTATTAAGCAACCACTCAAAATGGACTTGCTTAATTTCTCCAATTGTGTTGTTCATCAAAAGTTCTTTAACCTTAGTGTTGTGTGGAGCATAGCGATAATTGAAAGCAACTTTTAAATCTCTTCCTGTGCGCTCAATACAATCAACAATTTCTTGGCATTTTTCAGCATCGGTTGTCATGGGTTTTTCAGTTATAACATCACAACCCATTTCCATTGCTTTAATTATGTATCTATGATGAGTTCGGTCGATTGATGTAACAATAACAACATCAGGAGTTGTTTCTAAAATCATTTTTTCAAAGTCTTGAGCCAAATAAGTTGGAAGTTTGTTGTATTTAAATTCATCTTTCAAAACAGAATTGGCATAGTTCATTCTTGTTTGGTTTGTGTCGCAAAAAGCAACCAATTCTGCTGTTTTTTTGTATGTTTTTGCAATGGCTTGGTAAAACATTCTGGATCTACCACCAACACCAACAATTGCATATCTTAATTTCATAATATGATTCCCCTTGTTATCAATTGTACATAATTAAACAAAGAAATCAAAGTAAAATAGGATAGTTTTATCTTAAAATATATAAAAAGTGTAATTTTATCAACTTTTATCGGATTGTGGCATATTTTAAACTATGGAAGCGTCTTTCTTGGAGTTGAAGGCCAAGCAAGTGATTAATACTGTTGATGGAAAATGTTTGGGGCATATCACAGATATTATTTTTGACGTTGTTTGCGCCAAAGCTTTGGGTTTTGTTGTTCCCCAGCCAAATCAGGGCTTTTGGGGTCTGTTTAGAAGCGGGAAAGATATTTTCATTCCGTTTGATTGTGTTTGCAAGATTGGTGTTGATGTGATTTTGGTGGAACTATATATTGATGACAATTCAAGAAGTGGCAATAACTCAAAGGGTTGTGGTAAAGATAAGTGTAAGGCTCTAAATAACGGAAACAACAATTCTAATTAATTTTTTAAAATTCTTTTAAATTCGTTTGTTTTTTTTGTCGATTTGTGGCATAATAGGCGTGTAGGACAAGGGGAATTTATAAAGTTAAATTTCTTCCCGATTGCTTAGTTAAGCAAAACAAACGAAAAGGAGAATTTTAAATGCGTTGTATTTTTTGTGGCAATATTGATAGTAAGGTAGTTGATAGCCGTTATCTTAAGGACACCAGCATCAGAAGAAGAAGAGAATGTTTGGTTTGTGGCAAGCGTTTCACAACATATGAAACAGTTGAAACAAATCCAATGGTTGTAACAAATGTTGACAACATGCGTGAACCTTTCAAAGTTGAAAAGTTAACTGAAAGCATCAATTATGCAACTTATTGTGTTGATTTGAACATTTCAGTTGAAGAAATTGTTAATAAAATTGAAAGCAATTTATTAAAACTTCAAAAACAAGAAATTTCAACTAAAGACATTATTAACGTAGCGTTAGATGTTTTGATGGAAGTTAGTTCAATGGCTTGTTTGGTGTATTACACTCAACACACAAATTGTGAAACTTTTGAAGAAGTTAGAAGATTTATCAACAGATAGTTTGAAACCTTGCTTCCGCAAGGTTTTTTCATACAAAAATTGTTTGTATTTATTTGTTCTTTGGTGTATAATAGCAATAGCAAAGGAAAAGGTATGGAAAAAAAGATTAAAAGAAGAATATTGATACTAAACGTTGTTTTATCTTCAGTTGCATTCATTGGTTTTCTTTTAATTGCAATCTTAGTTATCTGTGATTATAACTTCAAAATAGATGCTTTTAACATTGCAGTTGCTAACAATCGTAATGAATTTTGGACAAGTTTCTTTAAAATTTTCACCTATTTAGGTTCGTTCTATACGTTAGCACTTTTATCAATTGTTGGAATTATGCTTATTTGGTTTGTTATGAAAAATAAAAGAATGAGTATTTTCTATGGTGGAACCTTTGGGTTGGTTTGTGTGGCTAATTTTATTATTAAACGAATTATTAGAAGAATTCGACCGGAAGAATTAATGATAATTGAAGAGGTGGGATTTAGTTTCCCTTCAGGACATGCGATGATGACTTTTGCTTTCTTTGCATTGTTAATTCATTTCGTTTGGAAAACAATTAAAAATAAAACACTCAAAACAACTTTAGTCATGTTATTTTCGAGTATGGTTTTAGCTATCGGATTTAGTAGAATTTATTTGGGAGTGCACTACTTAACCGATATTTTAGCTGGATTTTTAATATCTTATGTTATTGTTAGTTTTTGTTTAGTTGCTTACAATTCTAAATGGTTAAAAATTTTAAAAGACAAAGGAGAATAAATGAAAAAGAAAACAAGGTTTGTGTTATTAATAGTTGGGATAATTTTAATTGTTTTTGGGGCGATGATGCCAACCATGTTTGCCAAAAGCAAGGAAAAATATGATAAATTGACATTTCATAACGATATGGCAAGTGGGGTTTACTCTTGTAAAATAACAATAACCTCGGTAAATAGTTACACAATCAATAAAGCTGTTGTTTATTTAGAAGATTTCTTTGGAGATCAAGGAATAACAAAAGAAGTTTCTTCAGCAAAGATAACAAAAACTCAAAGCCAAAATGGGTATGTGTACGCATTCACAATCTCATATGCTTCATTTGGTGAATATAGCAAATTTTCAAAAGTTAAGGAAGTAAAATTAAACACAACAGATGGAACAAAAATTGCAAAAGAAGAATCTGATTCTTTTGGTATTTCATGGACAACGCCTGTTATGATTATTTTTATATTCTTAGGATCTATGATGGTTTTAGGATCAGTCATTATGATTGTTTCGCCTAAGATTAAGAAAAGTGCTGCAAACATGATCAGACAAAGAGTTAAGAATGCAGATTCAAGCATTAGAGTAGAATATATGACTGATGATAATGTTTTAAGCAAGTATGAATCATATCTTAAAGAAAAGGCGAAGTTGTTGGGAATAGACTTGGATTCGGTTGATGAAAGCGGTGAAAAAATAAATAGCATAAGAGATATTGAATTAACAAATGATGATTTTATTAAAATGTTTGGTGGTCAAATTGAGTCCGAAATGACACATAGGACTTGTGCATATTGCGGAAGTGAAAATGACTTAAATTCTAAGAAATGTTCATCTTGTGGTGCTAGTTTAAAATCGAAAAGATAATATATTACCAATAAATTAATCAAAAAATATATATAATAAAAAGTTTTGTGGCTTTAGGGTTGCAAAATTTTTTCATGTATGCTAAATTAAGTAGGAAATAAAAAAATAGGAGATAAAGAGATGATTTCAGTTAATAATGTGGCAGTGCAATTTGGAAGTAGGAAACTTTTTGATGAAGTTAACTTAAAGTTCACAAAAGGTAATTGTTATGGTGTGATTGGTGCCAATGGTGCAGGAAAGTCAACTTTTATGAAGGTTTTGAGTGGTGAACTAGAGCCAAATCGTGGAGATGTAACAATACCTGCAAAAGAAAGATTGTCAGTTTTGGAACAAGATCAAGAAAAATATAACGATCAAACAGTCTTAAGAACAGTTTTAATGGGCCATAAGCGTTTGGTTCAAATTATGGACGAGCGAGAAATGTATTTTGCAAAAGCGGATTTCACAGAAGAAGATGGAATGCGTTTGGGAGATCTTGAAACTGAATTTATGGAACTTGATGGTTACAATGCAGAAGCAAATGCTGAAAGTTTGTTGAACTCACTTGAAATTCCAAGCGAACTTCATTATGAACTTATGGAAAATGTTGATAGCAAAATCAAAGTTAAAGTTTTGCTCGCTCAAGCACTTTTCTCAAATCCAGACAACTTGATTTTGGACGAACCAACGAACAACTTAGATGTTAAAACAATTCGTTGGCTTGAAGATTTCATTCTAAACTTTGAAAACACAATCATCATTGTCAGCCATAACCGTCACTTCCTAAATAAGGTTTGTACACATATTTGCGACATTGACTATGGCAAAATCAACTTGTTCTTAGGTAACTATGATTTCTGGTATGAAAGCAGTCAACTTGCGCTCAAACAACAAAAAGACCAAAACAAAAAAGCTGAACAAAGAGCAAAAGAATTGCAAGAATTCATTGCAAGATTCTCAGCAAATGCAAGTAAGAGTAAGCAAGCAACTTCAAGAAAGAAAGAGTTGGAAAGACTCACAATTGAAGACATTAAACCAAGTTCTAGAAAATATCCATTCATTGATTGGAAGTTTGAACAACGTATTGGTAATGATATTTTGTTTGTTAATAACCTTACAAAGAAAGGCTTGTTTGAAAATGTGTCTTTCACAGTTCGTCCTGATAACAAAATTGCAATCATGAGTGATAATAGTAATGTTGTGACTGCTTTGTTCGATATCTTATCTGGAAAAGATACTGATTACAAAGGCGAAGTAAAGTGGGGTAAAACAATTTCAACAACTTATCTTCCACAAAACAACAACGATTTCTTTGATGGTTGTGATTTAAACCTTGTTGATTGGATTGGTCAATTCACAAAAGAAACAGACTCAACTTTCTTGCGTTCATGGTTGGGAAGAATGTTATTCCCAGCTGAAGAAGCAGAAAAGAAAGCAAAAGTTCTTTCAGGTGGTGAAAAGGTGCGTTGTATGTTGGCAAGAATGATGCTTCAAAGCGGAAACTTCTTGCTCCTGGATGAGCCAACAAATCACTTAGATTTGGAAAGTATTACAGCTCTCAACAAAGGAATGGAAAGATTTGATGGATGCATGATTTTCTCAACACACGACGAAGAAATCATCTCAACCGTTGCAAACAGAATTATTCGCATAAATTCAACTCTTGAATACGATAAAGAAACCGACTATGAAACCTATTGCGAAACTCAAATGAAACGTTAAAAAAGAGCCAAAAGGCTCTTTTTTGTAATCCTAAAAGGATTTACAAACCAATAAATTTATGTTATTATTTCAAAAAGGAAAATTATGAAAGAAATTTTATTACCACATAATATCAAACCATATGAAGATGTTATGGATGCAATTAAGGAAAAAGGCAAAGCATGTGCCATCCAGCCAACAGGAACAGGGAAAATGTTTTTTGCAATCAAATGGTTGATGGAAAACCCAAGTGAGCCGTTTGTTTTTCTTGCGCCAACTAATGTAATTTTAAATTCATTTGTTGACAAATTGGTTGAGCTTTTTCTCCCTGAGTATACTGAATATGTCAAACAATTATCAACGAAGGAAACCCTTGCGTTTGTGAACAAAGGTTTAGGTTTAAATCTTGAATTGATGACATATGCAAAAGTTAATTTTATGACAGATGAAGAAATGCGTGAGATGAGTGTTAAACGAGTGGTTTTAGACGAATTTCACCATTTAGGAGCAGATAAATGGGGCTCAAGTGTTGATCGTTTTTTAGAAATTCATTCCGATACACAAATTTTAGGTTTGACTGCAACTCCAATACGCCCAAGCGATGGAAAAGATATGGTTGAGTATCTTTTTGATGGTGAGATAGATAGTGAAATAACACTAAAAGAATGTTTCGAAAATGGTATTTTAAAAACGCCAACTCTAATCAATGGAATATACTCTTTTGAAGAAGAGATGCTAAGCATTGAAAAGTCATTAAAAAATAAGAATTTATCACCTCAAAAAAGAAAAGAGGTTGAAAAGAAATTAAAACAGGCAAAAGCGTTAATTGGGAAATCTCATCATGGAATTAGAGGAATTTTTGAAGAAAATCTTAAACCTTATGAACGTGAAAATGGTAAACTAGATGTTAAACTAATCGTTTTCTGTAATGATATTGAAGATCGACACAGAAAAATGGATGAATGTAAATCTTGGTTCAAGCGCGGAACAAAGATTAAGAAATATTCAATAACAAGTGAAGAAGATAAAGAAACTGTTGCAAAAGTTGTTAGAAACTTTGAAGAAGATGATGCAAAATGCATTAAATTAATCTTTGTTGTTGATATGCTCAATGAGGGATTGCATATTGACGGGGTTGATGGCGTTGTTATGCTTAGATCAACAGAATCTCAAATAGTGTTCTTGCAACAACTTGGTAGAGCATTATCAGTTTCATCAAATAGTAAAAATGCACCAATTGTATTTGACTTAACCAACAATATTGAAGTTCTTTCAGAAGATATTGAGGAAGTTGAAAAAACGGGGTTAACCTTTAAGCGAGGAATAAGGGAAGAAAAAGGTGTTTTGGAAAATACGATTTTCAATATCCAAGCAGAAATAATTGATATTATTGAATATTTAAAATCAGTAACATACGATTTTAACGACAAAATTGCACCGCTTGTTGAATATTATAAAGAGCATGGAACAATTGGTGATATTATAGTTAACAAATGGGATGAGTTGGGTAAATTGATCCACAATTTAAGAAACGATTTGCATAGGGGAAGATTGAAAGAAGAACAAATAAAAGTTCTCGATAATATGGGAATGGTTTGGCGCGTGGAAACCAAAGATTGGTTCACACCATTTTTTGAAAAATTGGCTTTATATAAAGAACAACATGGCAACTTTAATGGAGTAACCACGGATCCGGTAATAGGCAATCTTGTTGTTAGTATTCGTCAAGCACAACGAGGAAAAAACGGAAGGAAGCTCACTCCAGATATGGTAAATAAACTTAATTCAATTGGTTTTCCTTGGAGTGTTGGTTATAAAAACTGGTTTGATCCATTTTATGAAAAACTTGTTGTCTACAAGAAAAAGAGAGGAAGTTTTGAGGGGCTTTCAATGGATCCGGAAATTGGCCAAACTGCAGGAAGACTAAGGAGCGCTTATCGAGGAAAGGGGCATCTTAAGCTAACACAGGAAATGATAGATAAACTTAATGCAATAGGATTCACTTGGGAAGTTGATCTTAAGGGAATAAAGAGAAACTGGTTTGATCCGTTCTACGAAAAACTTATTGAGTATAAGAAAGAACATGGAGATTTCGTTGGATTAAGAAGTGACAAGAAAATTGGAAACACTGTTGCAACAATTCGAATGGCTTATCATAATAAAGGGACTCTTAAGCTTACAGAAGAAATGATAGATCGTTTAAATGAAATAGACTTTATTTGGGAGGTTGAAAGAGAAGATTGGTTTACGCCATTTTTGGAAAAACTAATTGCATATAAGGCAAAACACGGAAGTTTTGATAAGATTTCAACCGATAATGAAATTGGTGAAAAAGTTCGTAGCGTTCGTAAAGCACGTAAAGGTAAATGCTCATATAAACTAACAGATGGAATGATAGTTAAGTTAAATGCAATAGGTTTTCCTTGGGAAGTTGAAAAAGAGGATTGGTTCACTCCTTTTTGTAAATATCTTATTGAATATCAAAAATATAATGGAAGTTTTGCTGGAGTTTCTAACGATAAACAAATTGGAAGAAGGGTTGCAGGTGTTCGTCAAGCTTACAAGGGAAAAGGAAACATTAGGTTAACGAAAGAAATGATTGATCAATTAAATGAAATAGGTTTCCCTTGGGTTGTTGAAAAAGTGGATTGGTTCCCGCAAGTTTTTGAAGACATTAAACTATATAAAGAAACACACGGAAGTTTTATTGGAGTGACGAATGATCCAAGTATTGGCAGAACAGTCATAGCAATTCGTCAGGCATATAAGGGTAAAGGAACAACAAAACTTACCAATGAAATGATAGAACAATTAAATGAAATAGGTTTTATTTGGGAAGCAAGGCCTAAAAAAGTTCAAGAAGAATTGTCAATTTAAAAGCAGGCAGATGTATGTCTAATATGGAACCAGAAAAAGAAAAAAGAACATTAATTAAAAACATGTTCTTTTTTTATATATTAAAATTTATTTTTCATTTAAATCTACATGTTTAGTTTTTTTGTATACCATAAACAAACAAAATGCAAGGATCAAGGAAATAATTGCAAAAACAATTAAAGCGGTAATATTTGTATTGAAATAGATGGATTGAAGATAACCCATATATTTGCAAACTAAAATTACTCTTACAATGTAATATATTGAAAGTAGAAGATATGAAATAAATCCTATAAATGTTGCTATTTTTCTTCTTTTTAAAAATTTTGCAGACTTGATTGGAGTAAACATGGTATTACCATCACGGACTATATTTGTTGCTTTGTATTCATCACCTAAAAAGGCATAACCTATACCATAATTAATTAAAAATCCACCACCTAATAATGATATTATAAATATCATGCTGGCAATATCTGAAAATGTTGAAACCCAAATTGACAATCCAATGAAGCTTAGTCCTATCAAAATAGAAATGATTCCTATTGGAATTCTAAGCATCATAATTAAAGTTTTTGTATATTTATCCATAAAATAAAAACTCCTTTTTAGCATTACTATTATAGCACATTAATAAAAAAATTGTATCATTATTAAAGATTTTTTTTAAAATTATTACAGAAGTTTCCAAATCTATGACTAAAATTTATCTTTTGTGATTTTTTAGGAAGTTTTTTGAGGGGCCATAAATGATGCGCCAATATCATTTTCTTATTTTGTCTTTCATATATTCATATATGAGTATGATGGAAGAAATTGAAAAGTTAATGGGGGATATGGGAACCAGCTCAAACTTTAGGGTGATTAATCTTGGAGGAAAGAGTGTTTATGTTGAAGGAATTAAATCGGTTGTTTCATTTGGCGAAAACGAAATGCAATTTCAACTTAAAAAGTGTTTGTTAAAAATTTTTGGCGAAAATTTAAAAGTTAAATATCTTGACAAAACAACTTGTGTTCTCGAGGGCGCAATTAGAGCGGTGGAAACATTATGAAAATAGATTTAAGCGGCTATAATATAGATAATTTATTAAAGATTTTACACACAAAAAAAATTTCACTTTTTAATGTTGTTAGATATAAACATAACAAAGTTTCTTTTGAAATTTTGGACAAAGATTTTAAGATTGTTAAGCGCTACATTGCAAATTTCAAAGTTAAGCAAACTCTATCTAAATTTAAACAAATTCCACAAATCCTTCTTAACAACTTGGGTATGATTTTAGGGTGTTTTATAGGGATATTATTTGGCATCTTTGCCAGCAATTACACTTGGCAAATACAAATTTATGGAACAAAATATATATCAAAAGCAGAAATTGTTGAAGTGCTTAAAGAAAATGGTGTCAGCGTTGGAAAGATTAATTATCAAACAAGCGACAATATTGAAGAAATTTTGTTAAACAAATACGATAGAATTGCACAAGTTTCGGTCATTCGCGAGGGGACTGCAATCATAATAAACTTAAGTGAAAAATTGGTGTATGTTGAAAGTGGGTTTGAGCCAATAACTGCAAAACACTCAGGAATAATTAAAGAGATAAAAATAATCACAGGAACAACTAATGTTAGAATTGGAGACTATGTAAATGTTGGTGATGTTTTAGTTTTGCCGTTCAATATTAATGCTAACGGCGAAAAGGTCTCTGTTAATCCTTTAGCTGAAATTAAGGCCGAACTTTTTGTGATTTCTAAATGTGAAATGAATAAGATTGAGAAAAAATTGGTGCGATCTGGAAGAACAACCACAATATATAATTATAATTTTAAGAACAAAAAATTATTTTCAAGCAAAAATAAAAATTCATTTGCGCTTTTTGAAACTGTTTTGTATAATGAAAATATAAGTAATATATTACCACTCAATCGTGATAAAATTACTTATTATGAATTGATTGAGATTGATGTTATTAATAATTTTGAAGTTCAAAAGCAAGAATTGGTTGAAAGAAGTATTAACATTGCCTACGAAGAACTTCCGGTTGGTGAAATCCTTGATGAAAACACCCAAACAATAATATCAAATGATAAGATGTTTGCAATAACAACAATCACATTATATGGTGAAATCGCTTAATACAATTATAGATCCACCAAAGAAGCAAATTTACTGCTTCGTATGTAAAAAAGGAACAAACGATCAAAAGGTCAATGTTTGCAACGGCGAACAGGCAATAGTGAGGATTAAACATTATGCTTAATATTTTTGGAACAACTAATTATGAAAAAGATTTGTTAAGGGTTTATGATAAAGTAAGCCAAATTGTTTCGTTTCCAAAAAAAGTGAGCTTGAACTTAACCTTCATATCAAAAGAAGAAATTCGTTCACTTAACAATGAAACACGTGGTATTGATAAGGTTACTGATGTCTTAACATATCCGTATGTTGAGCTTAAGGTTGGTAAAAAGCTTAAGATTTCAGATTATAAGCCTTATGTTGATCAAGAAACAGGGCTTCTTACCATCGGAGATATATATATTTGCTTGGATAGAGCAAAAGAGCAGGCAGAAGAATATGACCACACATTGCGCAGAGAAGTTTGCTTTTTGTTGTGTCATGGACTTTTGCATATTGCAGGCTATGACCACATGAACAAAGCAGATGAAGAAAAAATGACGGCAATGCAAGAACAAATCATGAACGAACTTAACATAACAAGAGAGCAATTTAAATGTGGATTTGTAACCATTGTTGGAGAAACAAACGCTGGGAAAAGCACGCTCATCAATCAACTGGTTGGTGAACATGTTGCAATAGTGAGCCCTAAAAGCCAAACAACACGAGAAAACATTCAGGGAATTTATAACGACAAAACAACTCAAATTGTTTTTGTTGACACTCCTGGATATCACAAACGAGCAACAAAAATTGATGAAGAGATGGATAAACACATTGAAAATGCTCAAGAAGACACTGAAATTTTGTTAATGTTGATTGTTGCCAACAAATCGCTTGTTGAACAATATAATAAACTTGCAAAAAAAGTCAGTGCAGATGCAAAGAAGATTTTGCTAATCAATAAAATTGATGAAACAAAATATGAAAAGCTTTATCCACAACTTGTGGAACTAAGTTCTGTGGCTAAAGTTGATGAAATTTTGCCTATTTCCGCAAAAGAAGGGAAAAATGTTGATGTTTTGCTTGATATGATAAAAAAGTTTTTGCCGACTTACGATCATGAAATGAGATATTATCCAGTGGATGAATACACTAATAAAAATCTTCGTCATATGGTGGCGGAAATTGTAAGAGAAAAGGCGTTGCTTTGTTTGGATGATGAAATTCCACATGGAATTCAAGTTGTGGTCAATTCTTATGTTGAAAATGAAAACCCAATTCCAATTTATGCGGATTTATATTGCGAAAAGGAAAGTCACAAAGCAATAATTTTGGGCAAAAATGGTGATATGATTAAAAAAATTTCAACCATGGCAAGAAAGCATATTGAAAAAATTATAGGAGAGCAGGTTAATCTTCAAGTTTACGTTAAAGTCAAGGCAAACTGGCGAAATGACAGTAAGGCTATTCAAGAATTTGGATTAAGTGTTGGTGAATAATTGAGTTATTTGAACATATACTATACCAGAAGGAGAGTGAATATGAAAAAAGAAATTCGCAATCAAATTAATAGTTTTCAAGAATTATTTAATGCAACAGGTCATCCTGTGTTTGGGACTCTTTTAATGTACATTAAACGTGAACAAAAAACTGTCACTCTCGATGGGGTTGGGCTTTGGAAAACAAATCACGAAGAATTAACATTGTAATATAGGAATTTGTCAAAAGGTTAATGATAAAAAGGGTTCAAAAGAAGCAAATGAAGTGTATTGCATGAGAAGAGGATAAACCGTATAAAAGGCTTATCATTGCGCAAGCAATCGTGCATAATTTAGAGTGACAACAAACAATGGAAGAAAAAACACAAGGATTAGTTTTAAAATTAATTGACTATAAAGATGCGGATAAACTCGCATCTATTTTTACTTTCAATAACGGAGTGGTAACTGCAAAATTTGTGGGGGTAAAAAAAGAGAAGGCCAAATTAAAAGCAATGGCTCAGCCTTTTACATTTGCGGATTTTAACTTTACAACAAGGGCAAGCAATAGGGTGGTTGCGGGAGCAAATCATATTGATAATTTTTATAACATAATCAGTGATTACAATAAAACCATTTGTGGATATATTGTTTTGGATATTTTAAAGTCAATCTTGCCAGAAGAGAAACCCGAACAAGATCTATTTTTGCTTGCTATAACAACTCTTAAAAATATTGAACAGAACAATGAATATGTTGCAACGATTGATTTTATAATTAAATTTTTAAAATTTTCAGGTTTTGCATTAATTTTACCCGAAGTTGAATATGCTTATTATGATAAATTAACGGCAGAATTTACAGACAAAAGGAGTGAATATTGTTCACAAATCGATAAGCAGGTATATTCAACTCTCAACAAAATTAACAATGGGGAAAATGAAGAATTTAATCCAAATACATTAAAACAAACTCTACGACTTCTAAATAATATCATCTTAAATCGTTTTGGAGTTGAAATAAAATCTTTTGAGTTTATATAAAAAGTCGATAAATGCAAAAAACAACATAATTTTGTTGTTTTTTGTTTAATTTTTAGTTAAAATAAAAATAAATGAAAATTTTAGGGGTAAAAAAACATATGATTATTGGGTTGTTAGTAACAATTCTGATTTTCGCATGTTTGAGCATTTTTATTGTTAATGTATTAAAAAGTAAAGAAAAATCAACACCCGAAATCGAAGCCGCAGTATCATGGAATGGAAGCGGAACTCAAAGTGATCCATATATAATCAATAATGCAAAAAAGCTAAGGGCTCTTGCCGTTAACGTAAATGATGGAGAAAGCTACGAAGGTGTTTACTTTGAACTAGCTAACTCTATTAATTATGAGAGAGGTAATGATTATGTCCCTTGGTTTCCTGGAATAGGGATTCAAGGATGTTATAATGAGTATTATGAATACTATGAACAACAAATGTTTAAAGGTCACTTTAATGGTAATGGTCACACAATTTCTAATTTTGAAATAGTTGCTCCTAATAAATCTGAGATTGATTATGGCAGTTATATGACTCGCTTAAGTGTTTGTTCTGTTGGTTTTTTTGCCTGTCTTAGTGCATCGGCAACTGTAACCAATTTAAGATTAAAAGATTTTTCACTAAGAATTGATTTTGAAGGTGACAGTATGTCGGGAGGAACCACTCCATTCTTATCATTTGGTGGGATTGCTGGAAAGGCAATTGCAACAACTTCAAGGGTTCAAATTAGCAATTGTTCAGTTGAGAATATGCAAGTTTATAATGGTGGAAGTTATAATCACAAAACATTCTTAGGAGGAATTGTTGGATGCTCTGATCAGTCTGTCAAAATTTCTGAAACAATAACACCGATTAGTATTTCCAATTGTTATGTGAAAGATGTGACAGTTACTGGTAACTCAATTTATCCCATGACAACAACTAATGGGAGTGATATCTCTGGTGCATTTATTGGAGAGGTTAACCCTAATGAGGCATCTGTTAATAATTGTGTTTTAAACACAAAAGGAACACATCCTGCCTATTTCAATAATTATCCAGTTGGAGATCCTTGGGCAGAGGGTATAACTAAAGAGAATCTTTACACGACAGCTGTGGATTCTTACACATTATCTTCAGTTGGTAGCGCTGGCGGATCGTCTGGAACAACATGGTATAGTTATCATGAATATAACGATGCGGTTCCTTATCTAAGATTATTTATTACGTGGAAGACAATCTCATTTGATGCGGTTAATGGAACAGTGTCGCCAAGTTCAATTGAAATACCAAATTCTGCAACCATTAACACAACTTTTAATAGCGAAAGAGTTGTTGTTTATGGCAACACGATAACAGGAACTCCTCACACGGGCTTTAAATACGATAGTTGGACCACAAACAGCACGTTTTCGTATACAATAACGTTTGTGCAAGAAGGCGTTTTGTTAAATTTTTACACAGTAACAAACACAACACTATCATATTCGATTGATGATGGAGAGTTCACAGAGGTAAGTCCTCCGTATAGTCAACATATTATTCAGGAAGGTGGAAGAATTGATATTAAATATGACACATATTCTAAATCAGGAAGTTATAAAGTTTGTTATTTTGAGTTTACAAACGCATCTGGACAAAGCATTGTTATAAAGTATGAATCAAGTGTGAAATATTATATTTCTGGTCAAAATTTAACGACATCAACATATATCAACGTCTATCAAGACACGGAAAACACAGGAAATATTCAAGTTAATGTTGAGAAAAAATCTTATTCACTTGTGATGAGTTAGTAAGCAGTTTTAAAATGATTTAAAAATATGAAAAAGCAACGCAAATTAGTTGCTTTTTTTTGTGGGATTTTGTAGACTGATTTGTGGTGATAAGAAATTTGCCACAATAAATATTAAAACAAAATTTTAAGGACATAACTTTATTGTTTTTAAGATTTGTTTTAATAAACAAGCGCAAAAATTATTTTAAAAAGGAGAATTATGAACAAGAAATACGTTTACTTATTTAGTGAAGGTAACGCAAGCATGAGAGAACTTCTTGGCGGTAAGGGTGCAAACCTTGCTGAAATGACAAAGATTGGTCTTCCAGTTCCTCAAGGTTTCACAATTTCAACAGAAGCTTGCACACAGTATTATGAAGACGGCAAACAAATCAATCCAAGTATTCAAGCCGAAATCATGGAAAACATTGAAAAAATGGAAGCAATCACTGGCAAAAAATTTGGGGATAAGGAAAATCCATTGTTGGTGTCAGTTCGTTCTGGAGCTAGAGCATCAATGCCTGGTATGATGGACACAATCTTGAACCTTGGTCTTAACGATGAAGTTGTTGAAACTCTTTCAAAGAAGAGTGGTAACCCTCGTTGGGCATGGGACTGTTACAGAAGATTTATTCAAATGTTCTCAGATGTGGTTATGGAAGTTGGTAAGAAATATTTTGAAAAACTTATTGATCAACTTAAAGAAGAAAAAGGTGTTACAAATGACCTTGACTTAACTGCTGAAGATTTAAAAACATTGGCAACTCAATTTAAGGCTGAATACAAAAATCAATTAGGAACAGACTTCCCATCTGATCCAAAAGAACAATTGTTTGAAGCTGTTAAAGCAGTTTTCCGTTCATGGGATAACCCTCGTGCAAACATCTATCGTATGGACCACGACATTCCTTATTCTTGGGGAACAGCCGTTAACGTTCAAATGATGGCTTTCGGTAACATGGGTGAAACCAGTGGAACAGGTGTTGCATTCACTCGCAACCCTGCAACAGGTGAAAAAGGCTTGATGGGTGAATTCTTGATGAACGCACAAGGTGAAGACGTTGTTGCGGGCGTTAGAACTCCAATGCCAATTGACAAAATGAAAGAAGTTATGCCAGCAGTTTACGATCAATTCGTTGAAATCTGCGGTATTTTGGAAAACCACTATCGTGACATGCAAGATATGGAATTTACTATCGAAGATAGAAAACTCTACATGCTTCAAACTCGTAACGGTAAGAGAACAGCAGCTGCTGCAATCCGTATCGCTTGTGATTTGATTGATGAAGGCATGATTAGTGAAAAAGAAGCATTGATGCAAATTGATGCCAAAACTCTTGACATGTTATTACACCCAACATTTGACGCTGAAGCACTTAAATATGCTGACAAAAACAATGTTGTTGGTAAGGGTATTGCGGCTTCTCCGGGTGCTGCTGCTGGTCACATTGTGTTCACAGCTGAAGATGCAGTTGAACATGGAAAGAAAGGTGAAAAAGTTGTTCTTGTTCGTTTGGAAACAAGCCCAGAAGATATTGAAGGTATGAAATACTCTCAAGGCATTTTAACTGTTCGTGGTGGCCAAACATCTCACGCTGCCGTTGTTGCTCGTGGCATGGGAACTTGCTGTGTTTCAGGTTGTGGCGACATCAAAATGGATGAAGAAAACAAATGTTTCACTCTTGCAGGAAAAGTATATCATGAAGGTGATGAATTATCTCTTGATGGTTCAACAGGTAAAATCTACGATGGTATGATTAAAACAGTTCCAGCAGATCCAAACAGTGGTTACTTTGGTCGTATTATGAAATTGGCAGACAAATATAAAGCTCTTGGTGTTAGAACAAATGCCGACACTCCAACAGATGCTGCTCGCGCTGCTGAACTTGGCGCTCAAGGTATCGGACTCACAAGAACTGAACACATGTTCTTTGATCCAGACAGAATTGGAGCATTCCGTGAAATGATCTGTTCAGACACTAAGGAAGAAAGAGAAGTTGCATTAGCTAAAATTGAACCAATGCAACAAAAAGACTTTGAAGGCTTAATGGAAGCACTCAAGGGTCAACCAGTAACAATTCGTTTCTTGGATCCACCTCTTCATGAATTTGTTCCAACAACAGAAGAAGATATCAAGAAATTGGCAGATGCTCAAGGAAAAACTGTTGCTCAAATTAAACAAATTATCAACGATCTTCACGAATTCAACCCAATGATGGGTCACCGTGGTTGTCGTTTAACTGTAACTTATCCTGAAATTTCAGTTATGCAAACAAAGGCTGTAATTAAGGCCGCAATTGCTGTTCAAAAACGTCACCCAGAATGGAATATTAAACCAGAAATTATGATTCCATTGGTTGGAGAAATTAAAGAATTTAGATTTGTTAAGAAATTGGTTGTTGAAACTGCTGATGAAGTTATCAAGAAGGCTGGTTCTAACTTGACTTATGAAGTTGGAACAATGATTGAAATTCCAAGAGCATGTTTAACAGCTGATGAAATTGCGAAAGAAGCAGATTTCTTCTGTTTCGGAACAAATGACTTAACTCAAATGACATTTGGTTTCAGCCGTGATGACGCAGGTAAATTCTTGCCTTCATATTATTCAAATAAGATTTATGAAAGCGATCCATTTGCTCGTCTTGACACAACAGGTGTTGGTAAACTTATGGAAATGTCATTAAAACTTGGTCGTCCAGAGAACGCTCACTTGCACGCTGGAATTTGTGGTGAACATGGTGGAGATCCATCTTCAATCGAATTCTGCCACAAAATTGGTTTAGACTATGTTTCATGCTCTCCATTCCGCGTTCCAATTGCTCGTTTAGCAGCAGCTCAAGCTAATATTAAGAATCCTAGAAACTAAAGAAAAATTTATATATTACACTAAAGACAAAATAACGACTAAACAGTCCGTTTGATAGGGGTTTTGGTTTAGATTAATATAAAGAAAAAGCGAGATGTGTTCTCGCTTTTTTTGTTTTTAGTTATTGACTTTTCACTTTATGTGTGATACTTTCTTAATGAGGAAGTTAATAATGTTAAATGTTGTTTTAAGATGCTTTAGAATAGTTAAAAATGTTTCAATTACTCAAATGGCGAAAGAAATAGGGATTTCTGGTGCTTATATTAGTGACATTGAACTTGGCAATAAAACACCAACGATAAATATGTTAAAGAAATTTGCCAATTTTTTTGATGTTCCCACAAGTAAAGTTCTTGAAATACAAGAAATGGCAGAAAAAAACAATTTATCTTTTCAAGAGGTTTTGTTTATGTGTGTTAAATATGAAATAGAAGAAAAAACTCAATTGCATGGAGTTTAAAAGTGAAGAAATTTCTTCACTTTTTTTAATTTTTATAAAATTCGAATATAATTTTCATTTAAAATAGCGAATAAAAATAATTA
>JAZLCR010000048.1:0-48265 GCA_045614345.1 Candidatus Onthoplasma sp. | reverse complement strand
TGCTAATTTTTCATTGAATTTTAATGTTTTTTCATTAAATTTTGAATTAATTTCTACTTTTTTATTATTTAAATAATTTTTTATTTCTGAATTTAATTCCAATTTTGAATGATTAATATTATATATTTTTTTAAGGTCATTTAACTCATCGTCTGTGTAAACAGCTGCATGGCTTTTATGACTTCCTTCAAGGCGAGTGTCTTTACCAATTTTAGTGTTTAAAATAATTACGGTTGGTTTAGTTTTGCTTTGTTTTGCCTTAATAATCGCTTTGTCAATTTTTTCAATATTATGTCCATCACATTCCAAAACATTAAAACCCATAGATTTGAATTTTTTAACATGATCATCGTTTGATGAATTTGATAATTTACCATCGAGAGTTATATCATTTTTATCGTATAATAAAATGAATTTATTTAACTGATAAAGCCCCGCCACTGACATTGCTTCAATTGCAACACCTTCTTCTATACAACCATCTCCAGCAAGGCAATATGTGTAATGATCACAACCAAATTGCTCATTCATAATTGTTTCTGCAATTGCCATACCAACAGCATTTGCAACTCCTTGACCCAATAATCCTGTTGAGCAATCTATTGGTTGAATTTCAACTTCTGGATGTCCTGCCAAAATTCCACCATATTTTCTGAATGATTTTAAGTGTTCAAAATCCAGATACCCCAATCCAGCAAGCACAGCATACAAACTCGCACAGGCATGTCCCGCGCTCAAAACGAATCTATCTCTATGCATATTTTTTGTTCCATCTGTTAATATGTGGCGAGTATATAAAGTATAAATCGCATCCCCAAGTGAAAGCACTGCACCAGAATGACCACTTCCTGCATTATTAATCATTTCAAGCGCTAAAACTTTTAATTCATTACTAACCTGTTTATCTAACATAATTCCCCCACAATTATATTATTTTAATTTATCGTTATAATTATTTAGCAACCATTTATTTCTTTTTTTATTTTAACAAATAAAATTTTTTAATTCAAGCAATTAATATATTAATTGAATTGTTATAAATTTATTTTTTATTTTTTTCTTGTCTTTTTTAACAAATATAACCACTGCGTATATTGTAATAAAACAATCTACAAACAACACAAATTCAAAATAATCAAGTGACATTCGAGTTATATAATAGCTCCCATCTGTTTGATAAAGGTGGTAAATTTCACCAACAGCAAACATAATACTATCCTTTTGATCTGTTCTTAAAATTGTTGATTGATTTTTATTTAAAACTTCTAAGACCTCCGGCATCGGATGCCCGTAATCATTTTCCCCAACAGATATTATCGAATATTTGGGTGAAACAGCATTTATAAATTCTTCACTAGATGATGTTTTCGAACCATGGTGAGCAACTTTTAAAACGTCAACATCAAACTCCGTTCCATATCTACTTAGATAAAGTTGCTCCACCCTTGTTGAAATATCTCCCGCAAATAAAAAACTTTGATCAAAGCTCTCAACTTTAATAATCTGCGAAGAATCATTTGTGTTGGTATCGTTCAAAATTTCAAAAAACATGATTTCATAAATTTCTGTTTTGATAACAAATTCCTCACCCAAAATCTGATAATTCAAATTCTTTTTAACATAATTTAAAATCTCTTGATATCCTTTAGAATCCGATTCAATCTTTGGCATAAAAACCTTTCCAATTCTAAAATTTTTAAACAACTTCATTGCTCCACCACAGTGATCCATATCAGCATGCGATAAAACCAAGTAATCTATATAATTACTTCTTTGAGAATTCACAACATTCTCTTTTAAATAATTTAGATACGTTGTGTTATATTCTTCACTTCCAGTATCTATTAACATGATTTTTCCATCCGGAAAATTTATTGCTGAAGCATCGCCTTGTCCAATATTTATATAATGAACTAATATGTTATCACTGCTTGTTATGATATTAAATCTTGTTGCGATAAAATTTATAATAAACGGATTCAGTTTAGAATGAAAAACACCTGTTAGTGTTATAACTAACATAATGCTAAAAACAATAATTAACTTTTTTATCTTTTGTTTTATAATCATTTATCTTTTCTTAAATTTACCTGAGAAAAGCTTTAAAATTTGAGGCATCATTTCTATGGTTGCCCTATAGCCTTCTTTTATCATTTCATCTTTTCCATCAAGACTTAAAGATTTATATTTTTTCAAATCGGGACAAATTATAAGATCACTTAATTCAATACCTCTAATAGAATTATTAACCATCATAATTCCAACACTTGTGGAAAACTGAGTAAATAATTTTTCACTTGTTGTTCCTCCCCCACGAGAAGAATTACAATCAATTGTAACCACAAAATCACAACCTTTCATTCTCAAAACATCTGCAGGAATATTATTTTTAACGCCACCATCTATAAGTGTCATATTTTTATGTTTTACAGGTAAAAACACTCCAGGAATCGCGCAACTACCGGTTATTATTGTGGATAAATTGCCAGAATTTAAGTGTACTTCTTTCCCTGTTTTAAGATCAACAGCAACAGCATAATATGGAACTTTCAAATCTTCTGCTTTTTTAACCGTCAAAACTTTATCAATTAAATCTTGTAATTTTTCCATGCTTGATGGCAAAATACCAAGTTTTGAACTACGAAAATCTTTACTTTTCATTCCGGAAACAACATCTTTTAATTTACCAATGTCCATTTGAGATGCATAAACAGCACCAAACAAGCTACCAGCGCTAGTGCCCGCAACCATATCAAATTCAACACCATATTCTTGAAATGCTTTAAACGCCCCAAGATATGAAAAACCCTTAGTTCCACCACCGCTAAGACACAATCCTACTTTATATTTTTTCTTAAACTTTTTTTTTGCTTTTTCTTGTAATATATCTTTAAAACCCATATTAATTATATTATACTCTAATTATCCTCTTTTAGCAATTATATCTTGAAATTTGACAAATTTAAAACTAAATTTAGTTAATCAAGTTGTCTCCATTATTTTACAACAAACTCTACTAATAGATATAATCAAAAGCACTAAAACATTTAAATATTGACAAACAACATATGTTGTGTTAAAATCTTAATAATTAAGGAGGGAATATGTATATTGAAAAACTTACTCAATATGAGATTGAATATATTGCAAAACAACTATTACAAATTGTTGAACATGGAGATAAAGACCATGTAAACAATTTAATTTCAGGTTCTAAAATAGAAATACAAGAATCTAAAATACGAATTATACTTCCAATATCAACCGAAGAAGACATTTACTTATATGACTTTATAGCAGGAATTTCTTACGGCAATAATGAATCAAATCATAAAATTATAAAAGCTTTTAGAAAGTTTATGTATGGAAAATTTGGCGAACAATACAAGAGAGATTTATTTGAATACTATAAAAAACCAATTGAAGAAAAATATCAAAACTCATTAATATCACTCGAAAATGAAATCAATAATTTGATTCAATAAAAAAATTAAGGCTCTTCGCCTTAATTTTTTTGTTATTTAGTTTCTTTTAATGCACAGCAGTTTTTGTATTTCTTACCACTTCCACATGGACACAAGTCATTTCTTCCAACATGAGCATCTTTCTTTGCTGATTTAGGTCCTTCAGCTTTGTTAACAACACCCATTGCAACAGGTCCTTTTGGTTCTTGTGGCATTATGTTAATTTTTATTCTCATTTTAAATAAAGTTGATGCTGTGTATTCACGAATTTCACCAATCATCCTATCAAACATATCAAAACCTTCATTTTTATATGCAACAATTGGATCTTTTTGACCGTACGCAAGAATTGAAATTTCGTTTCTTAAAATATTCATTGCGTCAATATGGTCTGTCCAGAATTTATCAACAACTCTAAGCAATGTACTTCTTTCTGCAATTGCAAAGTTGAAACCTATTTTATTAACTTCCGCAACCTTATTTTCGTAGATTTCTATTATTTTTTCATAGATGATTTGACTTGCTGTGTTTAATGTTGTGTCTTCAATTAAATCTTTTGTTACTAAGTTCGCTCCCCTTTCAAGAAGTTTGCTTTCCAAAGCATTGTTTAAAGGTTCTAAGTTCCATTCATAACTTGGCTTTGTTTCGTCCAAATATATTGCGCATTGTTCATAAATATACTCTTTGATCATTTCAACAATTTGAGCATGAACATCAACACCATCAAGAACTTTATCACGTTCAGCGTATATAATTTGACGTTGTTTATTTAATACATCATCATACTCCAACACATTCTTTCTTATTCCAAAGTTCATTGATTCAACTTTCTTTTGAGCAGTTTCGAAGAAACGAGTTAAAATTTTCAATTGTAAAGGCATATCTTCGTTTCCTCTAAACACAATTGAAAACCAATTTTTCATTCTATCTTCACCGAAGCGTTGTGGAAGATCATCTTCAAGAGAAATAAAGAAAATACTTGAACCCGGATCTCCTTGACGTCCAGCACGACCACGCAACTGGTTGTCAATACGCCTTGATTCGTGGCGCTCTGTTCCCAAAATATGAAGTCCACCAAGTTCAATATCCTTTTTCTTTTCATCATCTGTTATTGCTTTGAATTCTTTATAATATTGATCATATTTTTCTTTAACAACTTTTTCTTCATCTGTTAAATTTGTTTTGTATCCAACAACTTTTTCTAAAATTTCAGGTTCAACCTTTTCGTTGATTAGTTTTTGTTTTGCCAAGAACTCAGGGTTACCACCCAACAAAATATC
Source organism: Candidatus Onthoplasma sp. (assembly GCA_045614345.1). Lineage (GTDB taxonomy): Bacteria > Bacillota > Clostridia > Christensenellales > UBA1242 > Onthoplasma. The sequence goes on along the minus strand of JAZLCR010000048.1, from coordinate 43,521 downwards.
TGTTCCACGACCTGCCATATTTGTTGCAATTGTAACACTACCAACACGTCCAGATTGCGCAACAATTTGGCTTTCCAATTCGTGGTTTTTAGCATTCAAAAGATTATGCGGAATGCCCAATTTTTTAATATCTTTACTTATTCTTTCAGACTTTTCAACAGACGCTGTACCAACTAGAATTGGTTGTCCTTTTTCGTATTTATCTTTAATTTCTTCAACAATTGCTTTGAACTTTGCCTCTTCAGTGAAGAAAATCATATCTTGCTCATCAATTCTTTGAACAGGTTTGTTTGTTGGAATTGTAACAACATCGAGACTATAAATTTTGTTGAATTCTGTTTCTTCTGTTTTTGCAGTTCCTGTCATACCACTAAGCTTGTCATATAACTTAAAGTAATTTTGGAATGTTATTGTTGCCAACGTTTTGTTTTCATCTTTAATTTTAACATGTTCTTTTGCTTCAATTGCTTGATGCAAGCCATCGCTATATCGACGTCCAGACATAACACGACCAGTGAATTCATCAACAATCAAAATTTCATCATCTTTAACAATATAGTTGATATCTTTTTTCATAATGAAATTTGCTCTAAGGGCATTGTTAATGTGATGATTAAGTTCAAGATTTGAAATGTCTGACAAGTTCTCAACTTTGAAGTATCTTTCTGCTTTTTCAACACCGCTTTCCGTTAAACGAATTTGTTTGTGTTTTTGTTCAATATCAACATCATCTTCCTTCAAGGTTTTAACAAAATTATTTGCAACATTATAAAGTTCACTAATTTTACCGCCAACACCAGAAATAATAAGTGGAGTTCTTGCCTCATCAATTAAAATTGAATCAACTTCGTCCACAATTGCAAATGAATGACCACGCTGAACTTTATAGCGTTTTTCAACCTGCATATTGTCACGCAAATAGTCGAAACCAAACTCATTGTTTGTTCCATAGGTAATATCGCACTCATATGCTTTTTTCTTTTCTTCTGGGGTTTGACCTGCAAGAGTTACACCAATAGACAATCCCAAGAATCTATATAATCTTCCCATAATTTCAGCTTGAGAAGTTGCCAAATATTCATTTACTGTGATAACATGAACATTTTTTCCGGTAAGTGCATTTAGGTATACTGCGGTTGTTGCTGTTAATGTTTTACCTTCACCAGTACGCATTTCTGCAATACGACCTTGATGCAAAACAACACCACCAATAAGTTGCACGTGGAAGTGACGCAATCCCAAAACCCTTGATGCAGCCTCACGAACAACCGCAAAAGCATCTGGTAAAATGTCTTCCATTGTTTCACCTTTTGCTAAGCGTTCTTTTAGCGCTGGAGTTTGGGCTTGCAATTCATCATCACTCATAACCTTATAAAAATCACTTTTATCATCAATTTGTTTAATAATTTTTTCAATTTTCATTAAGCTTCTTTTATTATCTGAAGCAAATAAATAAGAAAATAATCCCATAGTTAGCATTCCTTTTTTTATTATTTTTGAATATATTTTATTATACCTAAAATATATATTACTACATTTAGCACATTTTGTCTAGCAATGCAAACCATTTTTTAATGTTAAAAACATGTTATTATCAAGCAAAGAAAACTAGTAATTTAAAGTGCTATATTTTATATTTAAATTTACAAAAAAATAAAACTTTTTATAAAGACAAGAATCCAAAAAATTTATTAAAAGCTTATTGGTTCCAACAAAAAAATGCTCTTAAAGAGCATTCTTTTATTTATTTCCGTTTGAACCTTCTCCATTGCCATTCTTTTCACGAATTTTCTTGAGAATTTCTTGAGTTGAAGCAATATCTGCTTCAATGTGAGCAATTTGATCTTCCAAAATTTGATTTGTGTGTTCAAGAACTGGGAATCTATCTTTATTTGCATTGATAACTGCTTCACAGTGGCTAACACTCAAACGCAAACCATCGAGCAATTCTAATTCATTTGCAAGTTTTTCAGCTTTTTCTTTGTCGATATCAACATAGTTGTTTACACCATATAATGCAACTTTCTTTTTCGCAACAACTGTTTCTTTTCTTCTGAGTTTTGTTTGATAACGTTCCAAATCGTTCATCACTTTTTTGAGTGGACGATACTCTTTAGCATTAATCTTATGGTCTTTCTTAACATTTTTAAGTCTTTCTTCTAACATTTCCAAACGTGCAATACATTCTTCTTCTGTTGTGTTTATGCTTACAACTTCAACCTTAGCGCTTCTTGCTTCTTGAAGTTGTTTATTAAGCTCTTCAAGTTGTGCTTTTAATGCTTCAACTTCCGCATCTCTTGAATTTCTATATTCCAATTGAGCAACTTCGGCTTGTGGTAACACTTTTACTTCTTCAACAACCTCGAGCTCTTCTTCAACTTCTTCTTGCTCGTCTTCAAAATCTTCAATTAAATCCGGAATTTGAATATCTTCTTCAACATCATCGACTTCTTCTGGAAGTTCTTCAGTTTCTTCAATCACATCTTCTTCTGCCTGTCTTAATAAATCATCAATGCTGTATGAAGCTAATTCATCACTCATTTTGATCTCTTCTTTAACTTCTGATTTTTCTTCTTCAATCACATCATTTGAAATTTCATTTAACAAATTATCAAGATCAAAATCATCTTCTTCATCTTCAACCACATTTTCAACTTTTGGTTCTTCTGGTTTAACCTCATTAACCTTTGGTTGTTCTACTTTTGATTCTTGCAAATCAGGAATTTCAACTGATTTTAAACGATTTTCAATAACTTCCAATTCTTCATTTTTATCTTCTTCAAGTTCGAAAATAGTTTCTTTTGCATTCTTAAGCATTTCTTGTTCTTTTCTTGCTTTACTTTCATTTATTGCTTCAAAATTATATTCATCTTGAGAAACACTCATTGAGTTTTCAAGTTGCTTATATTGAGAATAATCAATAACATCCTTATTTTGTTTTTTAACTGATTGCTTTCCATTATCAAATGCCCCAATAACCATATGACCAATGAAAGCGATTAAACCCCCAGCCACAACAACAATTGCCACGATTGCCATAATACTAACAAAAGCACTCCAAGCTTCCATAACAAATCTCCTTTCTATAAACTTTTTCGTATTATACAGCAAGAGTTGGATTTTTTCAATACCTTTTTATAAATTTTTTTAAAAAAATCCCGAAAAATATTCAATTTTTATTAAAAAATAGTGTTTTTTTAACACTATTTTAAGTATTTTATGCTTAATTTAGAATCATTTTAAAAATTTCTTAATCCCTTAGGGTAAAAATTTTTAAATCTACCTTGACTAATTTTAAATCCTCCGACAGCACATCCATTGATAAGTACCGCACCAAAACCGTCATTAAGATCAACATCTAAAGTTTCACCCCTTAAATATTTTTTAGTCATTTCATCAGTGTGCTTTAGTTCCAATTTGATTTTAAAATCATTTCCAAACGCCGTGAAAAGATTGTGATGTGGATCAAACCTAGATCCAACAACACTTCCCAATCTAACACCAATGGAAACATAATTTACTTTTTTCTTAATTAGTTCCTTTTTAGGCGTAAAATAATTATAGTTTTTATACTCAACACAATCTAATTTCGTGATAGTATTTTTTTGAACAAAATCATTTGAGATTCTGCTGTTGGAAAGTTTTAAACCCGAATAAGCGGAATTAAAATTTTCACTTTTTTTCCTTAACACTGCAACAAACTGCCCCTCACCTTTAACCTTGTGTGGATAAAGCCGAACAGCTTCTTTCATGTCAATTCCTCTTGGTAAATTATAATCAGTTTTTATATTCACCAACTCATAATCAAAATTATTCATAAATTCACGAACAACTTGTTCGTTTTCAGTTGGTGAATATGTGCACGTTGAATAAATCAAAATCCCTTCTTGCTTGAGGGTTTTATCAGCATGTGACAGTATCTCGAGTTGTCTAATAGCACACATTTCATTAATTCCTTCATGCCATTGTTCAACAACATCATCACCACGTCTAAACATTCCTTCTCCACTGCATGGAGCATCAACAACCACAACATCAAAAGTGTTACCATAAGCATCCCCCAAAACTTCAGGATTTTCGTTTGTTATGATAACATTTCTAAGGCCCATTCGTTCAATGTTCGAATATAGCGCTTCAGAACGCGGTTTCATAATTTCATTGCTAACCAAAACCCCGTTAGGAATTCTATTTGCGATTTGAATTGACTTACCTCCTGGCGCAGCACACATATCCAAAACCAACTCGTCCCCATTAAAATCCACTGAATTTATTGTAAACATTGCGCTTGGCTCTTGCATATAAAATGCTCCAGCATGGTGCAATGGGTGTCTGCCCTTCTTCTCATTATCAACATAAAACCCAGCACAATCATAAGGAATTTGATCAATTGAAAAATCAACTGAATTCTTAAACTCTTCAACAGACATTTTATTTTTATTAACGTAAACTGCTTTTTGAATTGGACGATTTAAACTCAACAAAAATTCATCGAATTCCTCTCCCAAAACATTGCTCATTCTTTCCAAAAATTGATCCGACATTTTCATAATGATAAAATTATAACAGAAATCCATAAAAAACACCACATTTTGTTGATTTTTTTAAAAATTTTAACTAAACTATATAATGAAAAATACTAATAAAACGCAAAAGGGGTTAAAATGCGCGCATTAGATAAAATTAGACAAAAACGCAGATTTGAAATGTTTAATGAAGGATCAAAATTCAAAGTTCTTGAAATGAACTCTTTTTTCGGGAAATACATCATGCACTTTGAAGAAAAAATCAACAAGGTTTTCACATATTATGACACTCCAAATCATGATTTAGAAAAGTCGAATATTGTTCTATACAAAACTCAAATAGGTAATTTCACAGAACTCAACATGGCAACTGAAAAAATCAGTTCGACCTACAGATACACCCTAAGAACAAACTACAAACATTTTACAAAACAAATCAAACCATATGACAGCATTTTAAAACACAAAGAATTTTTGATTGACAACTTCACAAATATGTTCATGTCATCAATCAATTTCGATCCTGAATTTTTGATGAAAAAATTGCAAGTTGCTTATGTGATAAAAACAACCAGCATGGAATATCGCAGCATGAACATTTCCGGATTGAAAATAACATACTCTTTCGACACAGATGTTTACACAAACAATTTTAACAATCAATATGTTAAGTCAAACATTTTAACAATTTATCAACATAGCGAACAAAACACTGATGCTGATTTTGAAAATTTGATGGGAAAATTGGAAAGATACTGCAAAGAACTCACACCAATTAAAGACACAAAAATTATGATCGCAAGAAGGTTAACCGCTTCAAAACCAGAACCGAAAAAGACATATTCAAAGAAAGAATTGGAAAAAATGAAGCAAAATATTAAAAAGAAAAAAGGTCAATAAATTCAACAAAAAAAGGTCGAAAATTCGACCTTTTTTATTTTTAATAAATTTCATTAAAAATCTATTTTATAGTGGTTTTTGAAGATTTTTTTAATAATAAATAAATCCTATTTTTTATTTTTAATTAAACTCCCATTTCATGCAATGTTAGAGTGTTTTTCAAAAGTTCAGCAATTGTCATTGGACCAACCCCTCCTGGAACTGGAGTGATATATGAGCACTTGCCTTTAACGTTTTCATAATCCACATCACCAACAAGTCCAGTTTCCAAACGATTGATTCCAACATCAACAACAACAGCGCCTGGTTTAACCATGTCTGCCGTGATAAATTTAGGTTTTCCAATTGCAACAACCAATATGTCTGCTTGATTGCAAATTTCAGCCAAACCAATAGTTTTTGAATGACACATTGTGACCGTTGCGTTTCTTTGCTGGAACAACATTGAAACACTTTTTCCAACAAGCAAGCTTCTTCCAAGAACAACAACATGTTTTCCTTGCATGTCAATTTGATACTCATCAAGAAGGTCAATAATACCTGTTGCTGTGCATGGTGCAATTTTGTTTTTTGATGCAAAGAGTTTACCCAAGTTGATGTCTGTTAAGCAATCCACATCTTTAAGCGGTGAAATACATTCCAAAAGCCTAGATTCATCCAATCCTTTTGGCAATGGCAGTTGCAACAAAATTCCTGAAACTGAAAGATCGGAGTTTAATTCATTAATCACACTTTCAACATCTTCATTTGTTGAAGTTGCTGGCAATCTTTTGATCACCGAATTCATACCAACAAAATCACAAGCCTTTTCTTTTGAGGCAACGTAAACTTGACTTGCAGGATCATCACCAACAATGATGCAAGCCAAACAAGGAACTTGCTTTCCAAGATCTAAATATTCTTTTCTGATTTTATCTCTGATTGCAGTTTTCAAAAGCAGAGAAACATTTTTTCCATCCAAAATTTCCATAACTGTATAATAAACCAAAATCAATAATTTGGCAAGAAAAATGCAAGTTGTTTCAACAAAAAAAAGAATAGATAAATTCTATTCTTCTTCCTCGATTTCTTCTTCAACTTCTTCAACTTTAGGTTCGTCGCCAGAATTATAAATACCAACCATTTCAACTGAATCTGCGTTGTTTTTGAGTTCAACTCTGTGAAGATAATTGTTTGAACCTTGAGATTCCCCAACATTATAGAAATAAAGCATGTTTTCTTCTTCATTTAAGTCGAAATATGCAACTTCGCCAAAATCTTTAACACTTGCAACAGTTAAAATTTCTGGTTTGTTATCCGCCAAAGCATTTGAATAACTAACAAGTTTAATGTTTGAACCTTCATCGTTTTTGTCGTAATAAACAATGCAACCATTAGTGTAGTCAACAATATGAACAGAAGTTGCATCTTCATCAGTGATGCTGATTGTTTCATTAACATTTTTAACCAAAGTTATAACATTTCCAGAAACCAAAACAACATTTCCATTTGGAGTCACATGAACACTATCTGCCGTTGAGTAACCATAAAGCAATTCAAAGCCTGATTTGTTGCTAATAATTGAAGATTTAACATCGGTTGTTTGACCATAATCGTGAGCAACTGTTATGAAAACCCTTCCAGCTTGAACATCAACAAGGTCGAAAGTTTTTTCAAAAGAAGTGTAATTCGAAACAGTGTTTGAAACAACATTATATTGTTTTAAGAAATAATAATCATCATCGTTTGCATGTTTTGTGAAGAAAACTTCATTATGATTCTTAGCAAAAACAACATTTTGAACATCATTTGCAACAACTTTAGAAGATTTTTCTTTAACATCAACTCTAACAAGAGCGTTGTTTCCATTGTCATCATAATAGCTGTCACCTTTTTCCCAAGCCAAGATGAAAACTTTGCCATTTTCTTCATAGTATTGATATTGCAAATTATCAAACTTAACACCAGAACTATAAATTTCTTCAACTTCACTAGATTTGTTCAACTTAATTCTGTTGAAAATAACTCTTTCTTTTGCCCAAACCTTATCACCTGTTTCGTTTTCCAAACTTGGAGAAACAAAATATAGATATTCGCCAGAGATAAACAAGTTTGTTGCTTGATAACCACAAAGTTTTTTACTCATTGTAATGTAGTAATCATCATGAAGAAGACCATCATCGTTTTTAACAACTTGACCATTTTGATCCAACTTTGTGAGCATCAATGAACCAAGGTTGTAAGAATCTTCCTTGTTTTCCATGTTTTCAACAGCATTATAGCCATTAACGAAATAAAGATAATTGCCTTTTCTAACAGCCAGACCGCCATTATCATAAACATAATCATCACTTGATGGATAAGTGAAATTTTTTTCTTTTTTGGTTCTAGGATCACCACAAGCAACCAAGCCGAAACCGAAAACACATAACATCAAGCACGCCAAAATTTTAGTAAATTTTTTCATTTTCCTAACCCCGCAAAAAAATTATTGCCAATTAAAATAGGAGCTAAACTCCAAATTTCTAATTCTACAAAATGCATATTACCATAACATTAAAATAATGTCAATTGATTTCAGGTGCGATTTTGCCTCCTGTGTTATAGCATTTATATCATTGAGCATAGAGTGTTATCCTTTAGCGCAGTCGAAGAATCTCAACACACCACTTAATGCGACAATAAAAAATTCAATACCTCAAAAAAGGACTGATTTGTTGCTTTTTCTTGTCATAGAATAAAAGTTAAGGTTGTATAATATTGCATATGAAAAGCAAAACAATCATCCTATCAAATGAAACGGAGAAAGGGCGTGGAATTTTAACAATTTTTGAAGATGGTGAACTTCTTGAGTGCCGAATAAGGCTTTATAACATCGAAAAACTTTCTCGATTTTGCAAAATTGGGGTTTATCACAATCAAAAAGTTTTCAGCGCAAACATTCTTGAAAAAGATGGTGTTTACACAAGTTCTTTGGTTGGAGATTTCAACATTGATCAAGATTTTTATTGCGCAATTGTGGACACAAAAAACAACAATCGCGTTATTCTTTCGGGCGGAACTTATGCCGGATTTTTCTTTAACGACAACTCAGTTTTTGATGAAGAGTTTTCAACAAACGAAAATAACTTTTCCCCCGCAAAACTTAACGAAACAAAAACTAAAAAACCCAACCCATTAATCTTTAACAACATTGAAAAAGAAAACCCAGAAACCAATCTTTTCACCTATCCAGAGCCAACCGAAAATGAGTGTTGCAATGATGATTGTGAAAGATGCAAAAATTGTATGTATAAAGAATATTTCTATTCTTCAAAAAACAACGAAATCAAAGTTGATTTGAGCGAAAATGAAAATTTGAAAACTGATGAAATTCCAACACGGCAAACTGAAGAAAATTTTATTTTAAGTTCTTCTGATTCCCATGTTTCAAGTTTCGAAACTGAAAAACCCAAAGAAAAATCCAACGAACAAGAAAATTCAACAATTTTGAACTCGTTGGTTACTCAGTTTAAATATGTTTTTGAAAACTACCCCAAAGATGAAATTCTAACCAGCCTTATTGAAAACAGCAAGTTTGTTAAAATCAACGAAAACAAAGAACAATTTTCAATTGGTGCAATTTTTGAAGATGATGAAATGAAATATATTTGCTATGCAGTTATGAGTGATTACAATCAACCACCACCCTCTGAACTTGGCGAACATCACCAATGGCTTCCAATTGACAAAGATGACCCTCTCAGCGAAGGCTACTTTGTTGTTTTTCAGGATGCGCAGGATTTGAAGATTGTTGAGCTATAAGGGTGCTTGTTTGTGGGAACTCACTTGAGCGGTGATTTGCAAAGCAAAACCGAAGTTGTTTCAACAAAAAAAGCCGAACCGAAGTTCGACTTTCCCAAAAAGCTAATACTTTTTGTTAATTAAAATGATTTAATGCTATTATGCAATATTTCTACTAGCAAGAGTAGCTTTTGCTGCTGTGTAAGCGGCTGCACGAGCTGCATCAGCAGTTTCGTATCCATCAGCAGTTGTATATCCAGATTCTTGGATTGAGAAGCTATTAAGATTAATAACTACTGGAACATCCATGATTTTACCTGTGTATGCCTTGCTACAAGTTTGATCTTCATAAAGGTTGTGTTTTTCACCAGCAGTTTGATCATTGTTTGCTTGAACTGCATCACTGAATTCAACAGTAATTGTAAGTGTTGGAAGTTTATTTGCATCTGTTGCAGCGTCTGATACATAGTAGTAAACGCCTTCAGCGTGTTGTTGCCAATCTGAACCAGCAACTGAAACAGAAACAATTTTCACACCAGTACTATCACCAGTTTTTGCATAAAGAACTGTGTCGTTAACTAAAGCTTCAATTTCAACGAAAGCATATGATCTAACAGTTGTTCCTTGGTTAGATAAAGCAAATGTTGCTGCCTTAAGAACTTCTTCTCCTGGAAGAACGCTTTTAGTCATAACTTTTTGCAATTTGCTATTTGTGTCTGTGCTATCAACCAAAGCAACTTTACCAGTTTGAACACTACCAGTGTCTGGATTAGCAGTTGCTGTGAAGTATGCATAAGTGCCACCGAAAGCAAGCAATGCAACCATAACAACAGCCATGATGATAATTGCAAAAGTTGACTTAGTCATCTTTTTTGATTTCATTTTTGTCATTTTAATTTTCCCCTTTTAAATTTTTTTGCCTAATAATTTAGGCTAATATTTTTCATGTTTTTCAACATGCTGTTTAATGCATGGATTCATGCAGTAAACAAATTTGCAAATTTGTTTAAAGAGTTTTCTCTCTTTGGGAGTTATCTTTTGTTTTGATCTTCTGATGAAGACCTTGTTAAAGAAACCTTCCATCTTTTCATTTCAAAGGCAAAATGCCACCTAAAATGAGTTTGCAAAGTGATTCAATTTTTTGAAACACAAAGCAAATTTAAAACGATCTACATCGACCTCGATCATTTACAATTTAAGTTTAATCTTTTTCGACATCAATAGTCAAACATTTTTTAATATATTTTTAAAAAATTGGCAAAAAAATAATTTTTTTGTTGCTAATTGTTATTTTTTTAAACAAAACATTTTTTTAAATTAACTTTAAAAACACTCTAATTTTTAGTATTTTTTGGCAATTTTGGGTTTATTTTTTTAAATTTTTTTAATTATATACATTATATTAGTTATTTAACAATATCCTATTAAATTTAATTGCCAACAATTTTGTTTTTGGCACAAAAAAATTGACAACCGCATTTTGTTGCGTTTGCCAATTTGTTGAATAATTTAATTGTTTGTTTTTAAGATTCTTCGATTCCGATATCACTCCACTCAGAATGACATGAAGCGGTATTATTAAAATTTGTTTTTACTTGAACGACTAATCTCTTCTTTTTAGATTATTGATTGATTACCCAAACGCTCTTGTTAATTGACAGTTTGATTGACTTAACGAGCCTATTAAAATTTGTTTTTACTTGAACGACCAATCTCTTCTTTTTAGATTATTGATTGATTACCCGAACGCTCTTGTTAATTGGCAGTTTGATTGACTTAACGAGCCTATGAAAATTTATTTTTACTTGAACGATCAATCTCTTCTTTTTAGATTATTGATTGATTACCCGAACGACTTAGGATTTTGTGAAAGTTCTTGTTAACACTTTCACAAAAGTCCGTTTAGTGAGTGGTAACTATCAATAATCTCCCCTCCACCCAAACATCTTCCATTTTGATCATAAAGAACAGCGAATTGCCCAACAGCAACAGAGCGTTGTTTTTCTTTGAAAACCAAACGAACTTTGGTTGCATCAACAATTTCAACTTTGGTTGCTTGATCTGGTTGGCGGTATCTCAACTTGACAAAACACTCGAACTCTTTTTCTGGATTTTCAATTTGCCAATTAAAGTTTTCAACCATGCAGGATGAAGAGAACATTTCATCAATTTCACCACAACTCACATAAAGTGTGTTTGTTTTAACATTCTTTTCAACAACGAACCAACGGTTTGCATCGCAATCGGTTTTCCCGCCAATGTTAAGCCCACGGCGTTGACCAATTGTATATTTTGAAATCCCGGTGTGAGTTCCAACAACTTGATTGGTTTTTTTGTTTATGATTTTGCCTGGTTTTTCCGGATGGTTTTCATTCATGAAATCTTTGAACTTTTGTGAGCCCAAAAAGCAAACATCATAACTTTCTTTGGTGGCACTTGTGATTAAGCCATTTTCTTCTGCAATTTTTCTCACTTCTTGCTTTGTTAAGTTTCCCAGCGGGAACAAAGCTTTTTTAAGTTGATCGGTTGAAAGTTTGCAAAGAAAATATGATTGGTCTTTGTTTTGATCAACCGCTTTTTTTAGTTTGTGGGATTTTCCATTGTGCTCTATGATTGCATAGTGGCCTGTTGCAAAGTAATCTGCATTAAGGGTTTCAACATATTCTAAGAATGGTTTGAACTTAACTTCTTTGTTGCAAACAACGCAAGGGTTTGGAGTTTTGCCCGCAAGATACGAATTGACAAAATAATCTTTCACTTTTTGCATGTGGTCTTTATAGTCCACCACAACGCACTCAATCCCCATGTGAGCACAAAGTTCTTTAACCCTTGCTTCATCTTCCGCTCTGGTTTCGGGATTTTCGCCTTGCATGTGAAGACCGATCACTTCGTAACCTTGTTGTTTTAACAACAGTGCCGCAACAGAACTATCCACACCACCACTTAAACCAACAACAACTTTTTGCATAATTCTCCTTTTAGCTTCTTGAAACTGGAATTTTAAATTTGTTTAACAAAACTTTTGCAATGTCAATTATCCAAAGCATTGCAACAAGGCCCCAAATCAACACCAGCAAAACAAAAATTTGATAAAACTCTCCGCTTGGTGTTACCTTTAACATGCTGTTAATGATTGCGTTGACCACACCAACCGCAAAAAAGGTTGAGAAGAACGCACCCATTTTATATCTTCCAACGTAATAATAATGCGCACCTGTGAAACCTAAAAAAATTGTTACAAGCAAGAGTGACACAAAGTTTACGTCTTTTGGTCTGCCTTTGCGCATTAAAACTCTTTCATTTTCTTTTAACCTTATTGCCTCTTTTGCCTCTTGATTTGTTGCATCGTCAAACTTTTGAAAATTAAGCTGACAGCTTGAACAAACAACTAGTTCAACCGGAACTTTTGAATTGCATCTTGGACAATGTTTATTTTTAAATAAATTCATGATTTTATTTTAGCACGATTTCTTCATTTTGTAAAGAAAATTTGGTTTTTGAGTTTTATTATCTCCCTCTTTCTAAATTAAATTGAAAAACAACCCTGTTTCGCTGGATTTTTTGATGTTTTTAAGTTAGAATAAACTTAAATTAGTGTTTGGAGGGTTTTATGATTGTTTTATCTTGCGACCATGCCGGTTTTGATTATATGCAAAAGTTGATGAAGTATTTTGACAAATGCAACCTTGAATATAAATATATGGGGCCAACTGAATATAATGCTGAAGATGACTATCCGGATTTCATCCACCCAGCAGCAAAAGAAGTTTTAACAAATGAAGACAACTGCGGAATTTTTATGTGTGGAAGTGGCGCTGGAGCAAACATGGTTGCCAACCGCTATAAAGGAATTCGCGCCATTTGCGCAAGTGATCCAGTCGAAGCTTTTTTTGCAAGAAAAGATGAAGATGCAAATGTTCTTACCATTGGATCAAGATTTGTTAGTTTCCGTAAAGCTGTTAAGATTGTTCAAATTTTCTTAACCAGCGAATTTGAAGGCGGACGCCACGCAAGACGCATTGCTAAGTATTAAAAAAAAAGACCATTCATTTGGTCTTTTTTATTTGAACTTTGGTGTGTATTTACTATCTGCACTGGATAAATCCTGAGTGAAACAATTTGTCATGTTTAGTTTAAGCGCATAACTAGTCACCCTTTTATATTCTAATGGGGTGATTTTTCTTCCGATTTCTGAATGATTTTGGGCATCATATCTTGGTTCGTATTGACTCATTAAACTCACGATTGAATCAACGCCTATTTCATCATGGATGAAGTTTAAGCACTTAATACTATCATTTGTGTTGTTTGGCAAAATTAAATGGCGAATGATTAATCCCTTTTTTATTAGTCCGTTTTCAATCTCATCGTTTGGTTGGTTCTGTTTCATTTGCTTGATTGCCTGCATTGCATTTTCAACATAGTTATCTGCTTTGCTATACTTCTTTGCAAGTTGATTATCCATATACTTCAAATCAACCAAATAAACATCAACAAAATCTTTTAGTTTTTTAATTGTTTCCTTTTTTTCATAACCATTGCTGTTCCACACAACAGGAATGTTTGGTTTGAAAATTTTTAACGCCTCTATTATTTGCATCGAAAAGTGACTTGGTGTTACCAAATTGATGTTTAACGCACCTTTTTTTTCGAGTTTTTTGATTATGTTTGCCAATTTTTTTATTGAAATTGTTTTACCCCTGTTTTGATGACTTATTGGGTGATTTTGACAAAAGCAACACCTTAAATTGCAACCCGTGAAAAAAATTGCTCCACTCCCTTTTGCGTTTTCATTCCCGCTTATGATAGGTTCTTCATAATGGTGAAACATAACTTTGCTTATTTTGATTTTTTCAGTTTGAGCACAAAACCCTGCTTGATTTTTTCTTTCAGTGTTGCATGCTCGTGGACATATATTACAATTCATTTCTGCTTCCTTGTTCATAATATAAAATTTATGGCTTTTTGTCAATAAATTGTTCTATTTGAGCGGACAGGCAAGTAAAATATTCTATCTATTAGAAGGAGATTTTATGGTAAAAAAGAAATTTGGATTTTTTGTTTTGGTTGCCTGTTGTTTGATCGTTCTTTCAGCCTGCGGAAAAAATGAGTTCAATTTAAGCAACCATGTGATTGAAAAACGAGAACAACTTTTTACGGCTCACGACCAAATCTATTCAGTAAGTTTTTCAACCGGAATGCGCGAAACTCAATATAACTTTGACGGAATTGTTAATGAAATGGTCCCTTTTGGCGTTTTAACTTTAACAAGAAACGACAATCACGCTCTTCCTAACGACACCTATTCATATATTGTGAGAATTGATGATCAAAACTACTCTGGATTTTTAACCAAAAGTAATTCAGATAACTCATATTCTGCCGATTTGGAAGTTGCAACAACGGGAAGTGAAAATATTGTTGTTAAAATCAGTTTCACTGGTTACACATTCGACCAAACCCTTGAAAACACCACCAACACCTTTCAGGTTGACAGCAACTCAGCTTTGAACATTGCCCAAAGAGAATTAAAAGAAAACATTAACGATTTGTTAAGCGATAAAAACATCAAAATTGAAGTTGTTATGAAAATCATGAAAGACTATTCATCTGAGGATTTGAAACGCTATTATTGGTATGTTGGAATCGTTTCAACAAATGGTAACACAATGGGTATTTTAATTGATGCAAATAATGGAGATATTATTGCTAAAAAAGTTTAATTTTAAATTTGCATCAAACAGCGCATTTTGCTAAAAACTGATGATTATGCAAATAATGATGATATCATTGCCCCAAAAAAGTTTAGCATCCGCTAAACTTTTTTAAATTAAATATTTAAATCTATCCGCCAACTCAAATATGTCTAAAATCGCCTCTTCCAATGTTTCATTATCCAGATAAAATCTGGCCTGTTCAATCAAGTTAATATGTTCATATTTTATCAATCTTAAATCTTCACTTGCAACATGTATTTTTATATTGAGCTTCTCACACACCGCCTCTCCCATGATACTTGCAAAAAAATCAAAAAAATCACTTCTATAATTGAATGTCCCGCTTATTCCAACACTTCTGCACAAACGAGTTACACACAACTCCTTTATTATGTTTTTTGTTGTTTTGTTGAATATCTTGGGATTCTCCAATCCTAAATATTTTTTTACAATTTTTATCGTGCTTTCTTGGTCACAATTGTGATCCATACTTAACCAATTCATATCTTCAAAATACACTTTTTTTGTACAAATGTCAAATATTTTGTACAAAATCGTTAAATATTAGATGCTTTTGCAAGATAATTATGCTCTTTTTCATATCTTAGTTTCATAATTTTATATTTTTCAGAAAGGTCGAATATGTATTTTTGTTTTGCATCAAGTGAAAGTGTATTGTAATATTTATAATCCACAAGTTCCCTAATTGGGTTTATCACAATCTCATCTCTTTCCAAAATTTTGCAAACCTTTTCATACAACTCTTGCTCACGAACTCCAAAACAAGCTTTTGCATATGGAATTTGTTCAAAAATAGACTTTTCTTTGTTAAAATTTCTCATTCTGGACTTTGCGTCTTTTGCCAAAAAATATAATTTACCTTTAACTTTCTTTCTCATTATTCCCCCTTTTAAGCGTGTAATTAAAGTCTATTAAATTTAACAATTTTCCCCAAACAGAATGAGTGAGAAAAAATGACGAAACATGTCTTATTTTGAAAGAAACAATTAGGACATTGAAAATTTAATCGAAATCATTAATTTTTGAATTTAAAACAAAAAAGAGGTCTTATTTTTAACCTCTTTTCCCTAATTTTTTATTAAATCTTTTTGAAAATGTAATAATCATCGCTAACGTCTTCTGTTCCGTTATCGTATAACGTTTTTGTGTATAATGTTTTATCATTCAAATATGTGTTAGTGTTGCTGTCAACAATCGACTTTGAAACTACAATCTCTTTTGCATTGGCTATAAGATTTGAGCATGCACCTGCACTTTTCAATGCCTTATATATTGACACACTTTGAATTGTTACTTGTGTTAAATCTCCACACCCATTAAATGCATAAGCTGCAATACTGCTCAATTTGCTTGGTATGATAATATTAGTTATACCAGAACTAGCGAACGCATGATAGCCAATACTTGTTACTCCACTAGGAATTATAACATTTTTTAAGTTCTTACAATTTAAAAACATTCTTTCTTGAATTTGAGTTAATTTGCTTGATAATGTTATTTCAACCAAACTTGAACACCCTGAAAAAGCATATCCACCAATACTAGTTACGCTGTTCGGAATTGTTATCTTAACTAAACCTTCACATGCACTAAACGCAGACTCTCCTAGAGTAACCAAACTGATCGGTAAATCTATGGTTGTTAAACTTATACAATTGTAGAATGCAGCTTTTCCTATGCTTGTCACTCCATCCGGAATTACCACTCTACTTAAATTTATACATTCTCGAAACAAAGATACTGAAATACTAGTTACACTACTAGGAATAATTACGCTCGTTAAACCAATACATTTCTCAAATGCATTATTACCAATACTTATTACCCCGTCTGAAATGTTTACACTAGTTAAACCTGAACAACCACTAAAAGCATAAGTTCCAATACTGGTTATACTACTTGGGATTGTCACACTGGTTAAAGCCGTACAGTTTTGGAAAGCGTTTGATCCAATACTTATCACACCATTAGGAATTGTTATACTAGTTAAATTATTGCAGTCGGCAAATGCTTTATATGCAATTGAAATTGTGTCTTCATGCAATACAACTACTGATGTTATATTTTTGTCTTCCAAATATAATGCTGTATAATAAGGATTTTCGTCTGTTCCGGCATATGTTATTCCATTATAACTTACCAATTGCGTGTAGTTAACCGAACTATCCAATCTTGCCGTTGGTACATAAATATAATGGATTTCATTTTCAAATTTTGCATATGTATCACCATTTAAATATGTGTTAGTATTGTTATCCACAATATCTTTTAACACTTTTATTTCAACAGCCATTGAAGCACAACCTCCTGCGGAGCTCGTGCTTGTTAATGCTTTATATATTGTTGCACTATCAATTGTTACAATCGTTAGACCTGTACAGTTTTGAAATGCATAATTCCCTATGTTTGATACGCTACTTGGAATTATTATATCTGTCAAACCCGTACAACCACTGAATGCATAATTCTCTATAGTTGTCACTCCTGTTGGAATCATTACACCAGTCAAACCAACACATCCAGAGAATGCAGAGGCTTTTATGGTTGTCACTGTGTTTGGTATGGTAACACTTTTTAAACTTCCACAAACAGAAAATGTATATTTACCAATGCATGTTAATCCATCAGGCATGATTACATTCTCTAAACTTGAGCAATAATAGAACGCATAATCTCCAATCATCGTTACACTATTTGGAATATCAATGTTTGTTAATCTTTCACAATGGCTGAATGCGTAATTTCCAATACTAGTCACACCACTTGGAATGGTTAAAGTTATTAAATTTTTACAATCACTGAACGCCTTATTTCCTATAACAACTGTATCGTTATGTAAATTTACAATTGATACAGTTTTATCTTCGACGTATAATACAGAGTGACATGGATTAGTTTCTGTTCCCAAATAAGTTACACCATTATAACTTACAATCTGCGAATATGTTTCCGTAGTGTCCAAATTTGCAGCTGGAAGATATATATAATACTCGTCACTTTCAAATTTAATGAACTTTGTTTCATCATTTAAATATGTATTTGTGTTGTTGTCAACAATGTCTTTCAAAACATGAATTTCAATAGCATTTGCAAGTATTCCACCTGCACAACTTGTTGAAGTGCTTGTTAATTGTGTATATATTGTTGAACTCTCTATTGTTATGTTTATTAAACTTGTACAACCTGAAAATACGCTACTTACAATTGTTGTTACATTGCTTGGAATTGTTATACTTGTTAAACTTGAGCAGTTTTGGAATGCATATTGCCCTATAGTTTCTAACTGACTTCCTTCTTCAAATTGCACTGAAGTTAAACTTGTACAACCATAAAAAGCGTAAATTGCTATCATGGTAACATTTTTTGGGATTGTTACATTTTTTAAACCTTTACAACCGTAGAACGCATAGTTACCAATTGCCCACAAGTCACCTGTTTCAATTTCTACAGAATTCAAATTTGTACAATTTTGGAATGAATAGTTGCCAATCAAAGTTACTTTGCTTGGTATTGTTACTTCTGTTAAACTTGTACAGCCATTAAATGCGTAATCTCTAATATTTGTTACACCGCTTGGTAATGTTATGTTAGTTAGATTTACACATCCTTCAAAAGCTTTATATCCTATGCTTATTGTGTCTTTATGCAATGAAACAGATGAAGTTGTTTTGTCTTCCACATTAAATGCCATGTAATATGGATTTTCTTCTGTTCCTAAATACCTTATTCCATTGTAACTTACAAATCTTTCATATGTTGAATAATTATCTAAAAGATCTAATGAAACATATATATAATAGTTCTCATTTTCAAGTTTGGCATAATTATAATCTTCATTCATAAATACATTTTTATTGCTATCAACAATGCTTTTTAAAACCTTTATTTCAAGTGCGTTTGCTAGAATTCCTCCTGCATAACTTGTTGAAGTGCTTGTTAATCGAGTGTAAATATCAGCACTTTCTATTGTTATTTCGGACAACTTAGTGCAATTACTAAACGCATAAGATCCAATGGATGTTACACTGCTTGGTATGATTATATTTGTTAAACTTGTGCAATATCTGAATGCGGAATTTCCAATACTTGTAACACTGTCTGGAATTGTTATATTAGTTAGACTTGTACAATCACTGAAGACATAATTTCCAATGTTTGTCAATTTACAATCTTCTTCAAATTCTACCGTAATTAAACTATTACATCCATCAAAAGCGTAATCTCCAATATTTGTTACACTATTTGGAATGATTATGTTAGTTAAATTCGTGCAATTTTGGAAAGCATTTGCCCCAATACTTATAATAGAATCTGGAATTGTTACACTAATTATGTTGTTGCAGTCAGCAAATGCATGATTCCAAATTGTAACTGTGTTTTCGTGCA
This sequence comes from Candidatus Onthoplasma sp., assembly GCA_045614345.1. Classification (GTDB taxonomy): domain Bacteria; phylum Bacillota; class Clostridia; order Christensenellales; family UBA1242; genus Onthoplasma. The sequence continues at coordinate 24,212 of JAZLCR010000048.1, read as the reverse complement.
ATATAATCTCAGATGCTGTTTTATCTTCTAAATACATCGCAATTAAATATGGATTCTCTTCCGTTCCAGCATATTTCACGCCATTATAAGTCACTAATTTAACACTTTCTGCATCATCAATATATCTTTCAAGCACATAGATATAATAATTTTTATTTTCAAATTGTAGATATGAACCATTGCTCAAATATGTATTAGAATTGTTTTCAACAATTTCTTTTAAAACTTTAATTTCACGCGCATTAGAAAGTATTCCACCAACATATCTGCTTGACGTGCCTGTTAATTGTGTATATATTTCAGCACTTTCAATTGTGATGTGAGTTAAATTTGTACACTCATCAAATGCATATTCTGCAACCGATGTCACTTTGCTTGGAATGGTTATCTCTGTTAAATTTAAACAATATGTAAAAGCTGATCCCCCAATAGTTGTTAATTGACTATTTGGTTCAATTTCAACATTTTTTAGTCCCATACAGTAAACAAATGCACCTTCACCAATGCTTGTTACACTACTTGGAATCGTTATTTCATTTAAGTTCAAACAGTACATAAAGGCGCCTAATCCAATATTTTCAGTTCCTTCATGCAGAGCCACTGAAGATAATGTTCTATCCTCTAAATAAAATGCTGTATAGAATGCATTTCCTTCTGTTCCTAAATATGTAACCCCACCATAGCTCACTAATTGTGCATATTCAACTGAAGGATCAAGCATTTGAGCAAAGATATATGAATAATGAGTGTCACCTTCAAATTTAAGATATCCTTCGCTATTTAACAGCTCATTTGTGTTATTTTCAACAATGTCTTTTGAAACATTGACTTCTTTTACTGGCATATCAACACCAAGAATTCCACCAGCACACGCGTAGTCAAAATCTGTTAATTGTGCATAGATTGTTGGGCTTTCTACCGTTATACTACTCAAACCTAAACAATAAGCAAATGCACCCTCACCAATTGCTGTTACATTCTTTGGAATTGTAACACTAGTCAAATTTAACGAACATCTAAAGGCCGCCATATAAACCGCAACTGTGTTTTCATGTAACACTAGTGTTGATAACATTCCATCACCCAAAGTTACGGCTGTATGATATGGATTAGCTTCTGTTCCAATATAAGTTACCCCATTTAGAGTTGTCGTGCTTGTGAAGGTTGTTGAACCATCAGGTATTGCAATTATGTAAGTATAATGCGTTTCTCCTTCGAATCTTAAATACATTTCACTATTTAATAATTCATTGGCATTGTTATCCACTATATCTTTTGAAACTTTAATTTCAAAGGCAGGCATTTCAACACCTAAAATTCCACCTGCAATATTATAATCAATTCCTATTAGTTGCTTGTATATATCAGCACTTTCTATTGTTAAGTTGCTCAAACCCAAACATGATGCGAATGCACTTTTCCCAATGGTTGTTACACTGCTTGGAATTGTTAAATTCTTCATGAGAATACAACCTGCAAAAGCTGCTTCACCAATGGTTGTTACTGTATTTGGAATTGTCACTTCAACCAAAGTCATATTTTCTGCAAATGTTTCTGGAGCTATTGCAATAACTGGAACATTTTCAACACACGTTGGAATATTATATGTTGACGATGCCCCTATATAATTTGAAACCACATATCCACCCTCAACTGCTGTTGTTGTTATTATTGAGTTATCAAATTCAGAATATGTTATATCTAAATGACCAACCACTAAAATTTCTGAGTTGTTTTTAACAGCAACGTTATTGATCTTAAATTCGCTCATTGTAAAGTCTGCATTTGTTGTTTTATATGAAATGGTTAAAACATCTCCATGTCTAATCCTTGCATTTGAAGTTAAAACCTCATCATTTGCATTTTTTAATATAACATTTGATGGAATTGTTCCAACCGAATAAAGATCAATTTCAACACCATCAATTGTTATAACTGTGTTTTCTTCCATAAATGAAATTTGATACCAACCATTTGCATTCGATTTCAATTCAACACCATTTGCTTTGACAATCATATCATCCAAAACATAGTTTTCAGTGAAATCGATTCTAAAATTAAATGCTTCACCCCATTCAATTTCATCTATATTAAGAGTATCAGAATACACAATATTAAAACACTTAGATGTTGGCAGCGAAACCGAATATGTTAACTTTTCATATTTTAGGAAAATCGCTGTGTCCTTTGTTACTTTTTCATCTGCTGCATATGGAATTGTGCAGGCCTCGTCTTTGTAGATCCCAACCAAGTTGTGACCTTCCATAACGTTAAGATTTTCCTTAACATTAGAAATTGTTGCACCACGTTTTAATGTTATTGAATAAGCATGAAAGTTTTCAGTTTGACTTTCAATTGTGATTTCATATTCCTCATTTTTCTTATACCAAATAACAACTGGAGCAATACACACTGTTCCAGCAGCAAGAACCGTAGTAACGGCCGTTAAGGCTCTTTTAATACGCCTTTTTTGGGTTTCTTTAATACTATTGGGAAGATTACCCCCAACAACGATACCTTTGGTCTGTTTTGCTGTTGTTTGTTTGGTTTTGGTTATTTCTTTTTTTAATTCTTTTGTTGCCATAAAATACCCCTTTAGTTTTATATTATATAAAAAAAAAATAAATATCAACTTTTTTTGACCAAATCCGATTTTTTTGTTATTTTGTCAAAACTTTAATAAAAAAGAAGTTTTAAAACTTCTTTCTTTTCTTATTAAAAATTTGTTTTAGAATATCATCTATTTTCTTTTGATACTTAATGCTTAAATAAAACAAAATAATAACTATAACAGCTATAATTCCCCACAAAATCAATCCCCAACCTGCAAATGGAATTATTGCACCACTACTCAAGAAAACAGTGCCGCCAATCCCTATAAGACGAGATATAACAGTTATTGTCAAAAAGAATGAGACACTCATATTTGTAACACCAGCAACAACACACAGAATATCGTCCGGAAACAGCGGAAACAACATCATAAGAACAAACAAATATTTCCCTTGTGAAATTCGTTCAATCCATTTTTCAGCACTATCTTTTCCCGCCAACCAAACAAGAAATTTTCTTCCCGCTTTTCTGCCTATCCAGAACATTATTAAGCTTCCAATCATTATTGATATAAAGCTTAGAATAAATGCTGTCCACCTGCCAAAAACCAATGTACCTGCAAGCGTTACCAGAATAGAAGGTATTTGTAGTATTGTTGTTTGCAGTATTTGTAAAATCACAAAAATTGCAAAACTAAAAACTCCTCCACTTTCAACAATCGCCTTTAGTTTTTCAATTGAATTCACCCTTTCCCAAATTCCAGTTAATTTTAACACCAAAAAGCATGATAAAAGGATCAGAATAATTGTTAAACAAATTAAAAATATCTTCAACCATTTTGGTTTTGAATTTCTCTCATTAAAATTATCATCTACTTTGCGCATTATCAAATATTATATTCTATGCGTTCTTAATTTATTTATTGAGAGGTTGTTAATTTTGATATATTTAGTTGATTTTTGAAACTTTAATGAGGTTTGTTCCACCATTCTTCTTTGGTGTTCCACATGTTATAACAATTGTATCATTAGTTTTTGCTATTTTATGTTTCTTAACCAAATCGTTTGAAATGTTAAACATTTCATCAACTGAATTATATTCATCTGTTAAAACGGGTTTTACGCCCCATTTCAATTCCATTTGACGATAAGTTAGTTCATTTGGTGTTGCTCCAATAATGTCAACTTTTGGACGGAATCTACTTATTAATCCAGCACTAATTCCCGAATTCGTGTGTGCAACAATAGCTTTAATTTTAGCAATATTACTAGCCGCCACCGCACTTTGAGAAACAACATCTTCAATTGTGTTAACATTATCACACGCAATCAATTCAAATGGCTTAATATGCTTTTCTGTTTCCAAACAAACTTGCGCCATTGTTTTTACTGCCAAATCCGGATTTTTACCAGATGCGGTTTCGCCGGACAACATAACACAACTTGTTCCATCATAAACAGCATTTGCGACGTCGGTTACCTCTGCTCTTGTTGGTCTTTTGTTTTCAATCATGCTTTCCAACATCTCTGTTGCCGTGATAACACTTTTCCCTTTGAGAACAGTTTTCTTTATAATTTGTTTTTGAAGTTCTGGCAATCTTTCCATTTTAACTTCAACACCCAAATCACCACGAGCAACCATTATTGCATCACTTGCATCAATTATTTCTTCTAAATTGTCCACACCACATTGTGATTCAATTTTGGAAATTATTTGCATACTTCCGCCGTTTTTAGAAATAAAATTTCTAAGAATTTTCACATCTTCTTTTGAATTGACAAAACTCGCTGCAACTAATTCCACATTGTTTTTAATTGCCCACAAAATATCTTGTTTATCTAAATCATTAAGATAAGGAACATTTAGTTTAACTCCTGGAACAAACAAGCTCTTTCTGTTTGAAAGAACACCTTCATCCATGGCTTTTGTTATAACATCTTGATCTTTAACCTCAACCACTTTAAACGTCAACAATCCATTAACAGCTAAAATTTTATCGCCAACTTTAATGTTTGATAAAATTTGTGGATGGTTAATTGAAACTCTCGTTGCATTACCAATCACATCTTTTGACGTAAATGTGAAAAGTTGACCTTTCTTTATTTCGATTGATCCGTTTTCAAATGTTTTAACTCTAAGTTCTGGACCTCTTGTGTCAATCATTATTGGAAGCGGTCTGTTAAGTTCATTTCTTAATCTTTTAACGTTTTTAAGAATTGTTTCCATATCTTTTAATTTTGCGTGTGAAAGATTGATTCTAACAACATTAAGACCTTCATTCACCAAACTTTTCATTACTGAATAATCAATTGAAGCTGGTCCTATTGTTCCTATTATTTTTGTTTTTCTCATATGTTCCCCTCTTGTTTTAAATATTATATCATATGAAAATAAAAATAAAAAACATTTTTTTAATTAAATTCCATTAATTTATTTAATATTAACACGCGCAAACCTATAAAAACGCATGCAATAGTGTTAAATTAATCAAATGTTATTAAATGTATTAATATTTTCATCTATTTTAATATTTTTTTAAATTTGGATTGTAAAAAATAAAATTTATGCTATAATGTAATTATATGGGGGTGAATTGGTTTCGACTTGCTTGCCATGATTTGATACGCATGCCGAGTGATAGCTCGTAAAATATATGTTCGTATAGCTACGAAATAAAATAAACGCAAACCAAAATAAATTAGCTTACGCTGCTTAATGGCGAAGCCGTCAGTTTAATGGTACCGATACGTTAAAATCTGGCGTCGACTATCGGTAAAGGTCAATGTTGTTTTCCTAGCCAATATTGAACTAAATTTAGGATAGCAAATTTTAAGTGTTAATGTTAGTTAACTTTTGCGAATATAGTCATTAACTAAGCATGTAGTGTATGATTTCTTGCCAAGTAAGGACATGGGTTCAAGTCCCATCACTTCCACCAAAATGTCAAAATTTGCAGAAAAAAAGTAGTTAGCATTTTCTAACTACTTTTTATTATTTAAGTTGAAAATTTTATGAGTTATATTTATATGGTTCTTTATTTTTCTTTTCTCCTAAAAGATTTAAAATATATCCATCTTCAACTTTGCACCACCATCTAGGGTCATTTTGTGGCAAATCTTCCAAAATATCATTATCTGTTGCGTTTGATTCTTTTTCAACTTCTAATTCTTCAATGCCAAAAACAAACGTTTCAACTTCTTTCACATTAAGGACTTCAACTTCAAAAGAATTATTTCTAATAGGAGCAGAAATTATCACTCCTTTACAACCAAATAAAATCCCTTTATCTTTATATTTATCTGTCACAACTTTAACACTATCTAAATATTTCATATTTACTCCTGTTATTTATCATCTTTCAATAATGGTGTTGCAATCTTAATTTTGGCATTAGGCCAAGCAACACACCCGACATGACAATTAAATTCTTTACCTAAACAATCTCTTTTACCTTTTAACTTAAAATATATTCTAAAATGTTGACCATATTCATTTAAATCAGCTAAAACATAATCTGCATTATCAAATTTTTCTTTTACAATATTATATACTAATTTATAAACTTCGTCAACGTCTTCTACTTTATACCCCATTGTTTTCATCATAGCAAGTTTGTTTTCATTAGCAAATAGATATTTTTCAACTTTAGCATAAGGAAAATCAATTATTGCTCCCTCATAATCATAAACCAAATTTATACACTTACAAAACATATGATAGTAATTAGGTTTGTTATTGTTTTTAAATACTGTTCCATTCAAAGCAACACACAGATCACAAGTGTTTGTTGCAGAATCTTCTTGCGCAACTCCATTTAAATTTTCTAAATTTAATCCACTTGCACTTTTTCTTCTGACCCAAACATTTCCTTTAATACTAAATAAATTCTTTATAATTTGTTTTAACCAATCTAAAACTTTTGCCATGATAATATTTCTCCTAAATTTTTTAAAGATAATATCGTGTAAAATTTAGATTTAACCCAAAACATGTCAAGTTGCAACATAATCGATTGTTGCTCCACCACACCAAAGCTATGTTGGATCAAAAAAGAAAGGTTTAAAATCCTTTCTTTTTTTGTTCTAAATAATATTCATAATCACCATTATATGTTTTTAATTGCTTGTTTTCAAAAGCAATAATTTTATTTGCAATTTTATTAATAAAATATCTATCGTGACTTATGAAAATTATTGTTCCTTTGAATTGCTTTAAGCTTTCTTCCAACACTTCTCTTGTTGTTATATCTATATGATTTGTTGGCTCATCTAGGATTAATAAATTAATTTTAGTTTGCAAAATTATTGCAAGTTTTAATCTTAGCTTTTCACCACCCGATAAACTTTTCACAACTTTTGACCAATCTTTTTTATAAAATTGGAAATTATATAATGTACTCCTTGCTTGTTGTTCATCAATTCCCAATTCGTTCATAAATGTCCATAAAACCGTTTGATTTTCATCATAGAAATCTATTATTTGAGAAAGATATCCTATCTGTTGATTATTCCCTAATTTACAAATTCCATTTATTGTGTAACCACCAAATAATATATGTTTCAGCAAACTAGATTTTCCGCACCCATTTTCACCAAGAAGTGCAACTCTTTCGGCGTTTTGAATAATGCAATTTGCATTATTTAACAATTCCTTGTTTTCAATTTTTAAACTAAAATTTTTCAACATCAAAACATCTTGAGACGCCCTTCCTGAATTGTCAAAGTTTATTTTCAATGTTTTATTTTCTTTTGGTTTTTCAATTGCATCTTCTTTAAATCTATCCAAATTAGATTGTATTGCTTTTGCACGCCTAAAGAACATTGGATTATCAGACATTTTGCCCCATTCTTTAAGACGTTTAATAGCTTTTTCCATTTCTTCAATTTTCTTTTGTTGAACTTTATAAATTTCAAATTCTTTGGTTTCTTCTTTTTCAACTTCTTCAAGATATTTTGTGTAATTCCCAAAATAAACTTTTGCCTTACCATCTTCAATTTGAATTATTTTGTTTATAACCCTATCTAAAAAATATCTATCGTGACTCACAATTACGATTGTTCCCTTATAATCTTTGATATATTGCTCTAGCCATTCAATTCTTTTAATATCAAGATGATTTGTTGGTTCATCAAGCAGTAATAAATCGGGTTTAGACAAAAGTATTTTTGCAAAATTAATCAATGTTCTTTCTCCGCCTGATAGCGTTTGAAAATCTCTATTTAATAAATCTCTGTTAATCTTTAAACCATTAACAACATAGTTTATTTGGTTTTCAATATCATATCCGCCTTGCAACATGAATTTTTCTTGCAAATATGAATATCTTCTAATCAAGACATTTAATTTTTCAGCATCAGTTTCTTCTGCCATGTGCTTTTCATATTCTAATAATTCCTGCTCCATTAAGTGAAGCATATTAAACGCAGAATTTAAAATATCAATGCAAACACCTTTTAAATTATCTGTTTTATCCCCCTGTTCCAAATATTGAACTATCGCATCTTTTTTTACTATTACATTACCTTTGTTACAACTTTCAATACCAGTAATAATTTTTAATAATGTTGATTTACCTGAACCATTATCTCCAACAATTGCCACTTTTTCACCTTCATTTAATGTGAAGGAGACCTCTTTTAACACCTCGCCAAATCCATAATTTTTGGCAACTTTATTTACATTCAATATAATCATATCATACCTCTTTTTCTATTTTATCGATTTTTTCGCATGAAAAAATCATACATAATCTCTTAAATTACTAAAAAATTATATTGCATTTGTTTCAGTGCAACATTCAACTAGTGTAATTCATATGCAAGAATAGTATGATACCTCATTTTTATTTACCTGTTTTTATTATAAGTTGAAAAATTAGTTTTGTCAACAATTTTTTGAAAGTAGCAATATAATCGGTTGTTTCCCACCACACCAAAGCTATGTTGTATATAATATTATTTTTTTAAAAAAGCACAAATGAATTGTGCTTAATCTATTTTGTCAAAAATTCTATTAATTTTAAATATGGTTTCCTTATCTATATTTGTTTTAATTTTAGTTTACTTAATAAATCCTCTTTGAGATATTTTTTTATTTTGAATTAATTTCACAATCTCAACAATTGGAAGAATCAATAACGCAAAACCAATTGATATTATCCATTGCGTTAATGTTAAACTTTCCAAGTGAAATATACTTGCAATTCCAGGAACTAACGATATGGTAAGAAGAAGTCCCAAGCCAACAATTAAGGCAATGTTCATAACCTTGTTTTTTATTGGATTGGATCGAAAAACTGAATGTGTGGTTCTGATGCTATACATGTGTATCAATTGAATAAAATTCAAAGTTATGAACCCCATTGTTGATGCAATTGCATTTCCATATAAATTTTTTGCCAAAGCAAACACCCCAACAACTAACAATGCTTGAAATAATCCTTGATAAATAATGTTAAAAGCAATTTTTCCACCAATTATACTTTTATTGGATTTCCTTGGTGGACACTCCATCGTATCCTTTTCAACTTCTTCCATTCCCAAAGATATTGCTGGCAATGTGTCAGTTATTAAATTAATAAATAATATTTGAACTGCAACCAAAAATGTTGTATTGGGGAAGATCAACATCAACAACAAAATTGAAAGCACCTCTGCGATATTACAACCCAATAAAAATTGAATTGTTTTTTGAATGTTTGAATAAATTTTTCTACCTTCTTCAACAGCAATAACAATTGTTGCAAAATTGTCATCAGTTAAAACCATATCCGCAACTTCTTTTGTTACTTCTGTTCCACTTTCCCCCATTCCAATACCAATGTTGGCAGATTTAATGCTTGGAGCATCATTAACTCCATCACCTGTCATGGCAACAACTTTGCCTAATGACTTGAAAGCATTAACAATTCTAACTTTATGTTCAGGACTTACACGAGTAAACACTCTGAATTTTTGAATTTCTTGTTTTAATTGTTCGTCGGTAAAATTATCTAAATATATCCCCTCAATAACTTGCGAATAATTTTCCACAATTCCAACCTCTTTTGCAATTGCATATGCAGTATCCTTATGGTCACCTGTGATCATAATTGCTTTCATGCCCGCTTTTTCACATTTTTTTAAAGCCGCATAAACTTCTTCCCTTGGCGGATCAATTATAGCAATCATTCCAATAAAAATTAAGTTTTCTTCCTTAATATCGTTTTTATCTTTGCAATCTCTATACGCAACCCCCAAAACCCTTAAAGCCCTTGAACAAAGTTCCGAGTTTGAATTTCTTATTTTTTCAATATCTTCACGACTGATTTTCTTAACTTTGCCATTTACTAAAAGTTTGTTACTTCTTACTAAAATTTCATCCACGGCGCCTTTTGTGAATTGAACAAAATTATCATTAACTTTGTTCAGAGTTGACATCATTTTTCTGTTGCTATCAAACGGAATTTCGTTAAGTCTATGAAAATTTTTTTCTAAAGATTCTTTTTTGAAGTTAAGATTATTAGCTAACTCTAGCATTGCTGTTTCTGTTGGATCGCCAATAAACAAACCGTCCTGCTGTTTTGCGTCGTTACAAAGAGTAATACCCATCAACAATTTTTCACAATCAACTTTATTTATATTGCTAACATTAAACTCTTTATGATTATAATAAACGCTTTTAACAATCATTTTATTTTGCGTGATTGTTCCTGTTTTGTCTGAACAAATTATTTCACAACAACCCAAAGTTTCAACAGAGTGCAATCTTTTAATTATCACGTTTTTCTTTGCCAACTTTGTAACTCCTATTGATAATATTGCCGTAACAACAACCGTTAAACTTTCAGGAATTGCTGCGACTGCTATTGCAACCGCTGTCATCAAAGACTCTGACCAATGTTGTTTTGTGAAACAAATATCAATCGCAAATATAACAACAGCACTAGTTAAAACAATTGCTGTTATAATTTTTCCGAATTTACTTAAACTTTTTTGTAATGGTGTTGTTTCTGCCGACTGTTCTCTATTCAACAGTGCCGCGATCTTACCAATTTCTGTGTTTTGACCTGTTGCAACAACAACTCCCAAACCTCTTCCATATGTAACAACACTTGATGAAAAACAAATATTTTTCATATCACCTAAAGCAGTTTTTGTTGGCAACACACAATCCGAATATTTTTCAACTGCATTACTTTCACCTGTCAACATTGATTCATCACATTTTAAGTTTGCGCTTTCAATTAATCTAATATCCGCAGGAACAACATCTCCTGCTTCAAGGAAGACAATGTCACCAACAACAAGTTCACTTGTTTTAATAAAAACTTCCCTACCATCTCTAAGTGCCTTTGAATAAGGTTGAGACATTTTCTTTAGCGAATCCATTGCATTTTCAGCTTTGGATTCCTGAATAACACCAAGACTTGCGTTTAATAAAACTATAAAAAATATAATAAAAGCATCTAAATATTCTGCAAATCCTTCTTTTTCAATAATTGCAAAAATAAGTGAAATTAATGCAGATATTAGGAGAAGAACTGTCATTACATCTTTAAATTGAGCAAAAAATCTTGAAACAACAGATTTATTTTTTGCCTCTTTTAATTTATTCTCTCCATTTTCTTTAAGACGCTTCTCAGCTTCATTTGAATTTAATCCTTGTTTTTTCGTGTTAAGTTTCAAAATTACAACATCTATATTTTTATCATGCATAATTATTTATAGTTAAATAGATAAAAAAATGTTATTTTTATTTTCTTAAATATGGCTATATCAAGAACAATTCTTATAAATTTGCCATTCCAGCACAACAAAAAAACACGCCTAAGCGTGATTTTAATTAATCAATCATTAAAGTTTTAGGTTCTTTCATAACCTCTTTTGGTTCTTCTATTACAGATTTTTGAGTTTGTTTTTGTTTTATTGAATTCTTATTTCCTGCAATGAGTTTTTTGTTTTTAGGAGCTTCTGCTTTTATTTTGTCGTAAGAACGTTTTAGCATGTCTGCCATCAAACTTTTTGCCATATACCCTCCTTTTAGGTGATTAAAATATACCAAATTAAATAAATCTAGTCAAATAATTTATGAAAATAAAACAAAAAAATTTACACTTAATCCATTTTATAAGATAGTAAACTAAAAAGTGAAGTACTATGACTTCACTTTTTTATTTCTTCATATTATTTGGTTTAACTTTCCCATTTGAAACAATATAACAAAGTGATGCAACATCATCATAAAAGTCTGAATGAGTGAAAATTATTATTGTTTTATTAACTTTATTATTTTTTAAGTATTTTACAATCTTTTTTCTAAAACTATCTGAAGAGTCTTGAGGAAGTTCGTATATCATCAAAATATTACAATCAGACAATATTGCTCTTACCAAACCAATCAAGAACAGATTTCCGCTCGATTTAACATCTTCAATTTGTGTGTCGTAACCTTTTTCATATTTTTGAATTGTTTTATCTAAACCTAGATTTTCACAAATTCTTTTAATCTCTTCAAAATCATTTTTGGCAATAAGCAAATTTTCTTTTATGCTTCCCTTTATAAACATCGGATGAGATGAACAATAATCTATATGATTTTTAAAAGTTTTTTCATTATAATCATACAAATCGAGATTGTCCAGTAAAATTCTGCCTTTTTCTGGTTTAACTTTTCTTCTTAGAAGATTAAAAACAACTCGTTTACCACTTCCCTTTTCACCTTTAATAACATTAATATCATTCATTTTAAAAGATATGTCTGCATTCCTTAAGTTTCCAGAGTCCCCATCTCCTTTGCAACTAACATCAATCAATCCCAAATTATATCCATCAGTTTTACAATTAAATTCTCCATATTTAATTAGTTGCTTTTCATCCATGTTTAAAATCAAATTAACTCTATCAACATCCACACGCATATTTTCCAAGCCATTTGTTCTATCAAATAAAGAGTTTAGCTTCTCCGTGCAACTTGTTAAATATGGAACAATAATTAAATATGTTGCAATTGCCAAGGTTCCAGCAGAAACAAAATATAGCATTAAAGCTGTTATCGCATAAACAACGGTTTTCCAAATCGCATTATAGAAATTAACTTTCATTGATTGTGCATTATAATAATTCGCATATTCTCGCGACAAACCATCAACATCTCTTATAACTTCATCTTGATACTTTTGTTTTATGTGGTACTCGTTTATTACTACCTTACCTTCAACAACTTTGTTATAAGATCTGAACATCGCATCTTTTTTCTCATGTTGTCTTAACAAAATTTTTCCCATTTTTTTGTTAATTCCATAATAAACGAAGAAATTAACAACCCCAACTAATGTTATTAAAAGACCTGCAACCCAATTGGAAGCATAAACTGTTATAATGGTTACCAGAACTTGAACAGCGTGCCCTAAGAAAAATCCAACAACATCAGGGAATTCAGCCAAATCTGACATATTATTAATTGCGATATTAATAATTTTTTCTTTAGAAAAATTTCTTTCTTCTTTTTCATCGATGGTTAAAATTTTATTATAAACTTTTTTTGCCACATTATTTCTTATGTGAATATGTTGTTTTCCATAAAATCTATATTCAATATGAATTGCCAAGCTTCTTATGATTATTGCCAACAATTCTATCCCTAAAAATAAGAATGCCTTATTCCATTCACCATTATACATATGGTTAATAGTTTTTGCAGAAAAAATTGTTATAAAAAACAACATAACCGTATATATCGTATATGAAAAAATTTGAGCAAACCAATATCCTTTATGAGGATTTGCAAGTTTATACCATCTTTTAATAATATTATCTTTTTCCTTTTTTTTCATTAGCACCCCAACTAATTTTTTCACATTAAAAGTGTGATATTTATTTCAATTTTCTATCTAAATCTTTTTTCTTCAATGCTTCCCTTTTATCATAAAGTTTTTTCCCTCGAGCAACAGCGATTTCAACTTTGATATTGCTTCCTGAAAAATACGCTTTTATTGGAACAATTGTTAAATGATCTTGTTCAAGTTTCTTTTTAATTTTTAGTATTTCATCTTTGTGAAGCAACAATTTCCTATCTCTTCTGCTTGAGTCACCACATCTTCCCGCATCGAATGAATTTGAATACTCTTTGATATATGAATTCCTTAAAAAACATTCTCCATTTTTTATGTATCCATAAGTATCCACAATTGAAAAATGACCAAGACGAACAGATTTTATTTCATCTCCTGTTAAAACAACTCCTGCCTCGTATGTGTCAATTAATTCATATTCAAATCTTGCGCGTTTATTTTCTGCCACTATCTTCATAGATTATATTATAGCACAAATAAAACAAGAAACGCAAAATTATTTGCGCTTCTTGCTTGATTTTTTCTTTGATTTGCCACTTTGAGTCTTTCTTGGGTGTTTTAAACCTTTCTTTTCTCGCTTTTCATTTTTCTTTATTACGTAATTGTGAGATTTTTCAACACCAAAAAGTTCAAAGTCAATTTGACGTAGTCGAGTGTTTGCCCCCGCCACAACAACTTCAACTTGATCACCAATAGTGAAATGATGATTTGCTCCATGAAGAGTTAATGCCATATCATCATAAATATATTCATCTTGTGGAAGATAATCAAGTTTAACAAGCCCTTCAATTCCGTTTTCGAGTTCAACAAAAATTCCAAACTCTTGAACACCTGAAATTGTTCCTGTGAATTTTTCTCCCAAGAACTTGCTCATATAAACAGCTTTTTTGTAATCATCAACTTCGCGCTCTGCTTCGTCGGCATTTCGTTCAGTTACACTTGATTGTTCACTTGCTCTTTCAACAAGTGTGGAATATTTAATCTTTAATTCATCCTTTGGAACCCCATTGATAAATTGCTTAATTATCCTATGAATCATCAAATCTGGATAACGCCTAATTGGACTTGTGAAATGACAATAGAATTCACTCGCCAAACCAAAGTGCCCCAAACAAGCAGGAGCGTATCTTGCTTTCATCATTGAACGAAGAATTAGTTTTGTTAATGTCTTTTCTTTTGGTGAACCTTCAATACTCTCAATCACCTTTTGGAAACTCATTGGTTTATCTCCATCAACTTTTAGGTTGTTTGGAACTCCCATATTTTTCAAAAGTTCTGAAATTTGAGCAACCTTTTGCTCATCTGGTTTTTCATGCACACGATAAACAAATGGAATTACTAAATTAAAGAACGTTTTTGCAACCACCTCATTTGTTAAAACCATCAAACATTCAATAATCTCATGAGATTCATCTTGAACACGATTTTCAATGCTAACAATTTCACCTTGTGTATTTTCCAAAATAAATGGTTCAGGAAGATTAAATCGAATTTCACCTTGAGCTTTTCTTTTGGTCTTTAGTTTATTCCTAATTTCTTGATAACATAAAATATCTTTGTAAACATCACTATATTTTTCAATCAAAAATTCATCACCATTCAAAATGTTTTGAACTTCAGTATAGGTCATTCTGTGTTTACTTTTTATAACACCTTCTAAAATTTGAGAAGACTTAACATTGCAGTTTGCGTCGAGTTCCATAATAACTGACAATACGAGTCTATTCTCACCTTCACTTAATGAACAAATTCCATTTGAAATTTCTTTTGGTAACATTGGAATAACCATGTTGGGGAAATAAACACTAGTTCCTCGCTTATAGGCACATTTGTCAAGAGCTGAATTTTCAACAACATAGTTAGAGACATCGGCAATATGCACATAAAGCTTGTATCCCCCATTTTCCAATCTTTCAACGGCAATGGCATCATCAAAATCACGAGCATCTTCACCATCAATTGTAATCACCATTTGATCGGTAAAATTTGCTCTTTTCTTGAAATGTCTTAAATCAACTTTTTGATTGATTGCACGAGCACAAGCAAGAACTTCTGGTTCAAATTCTTCAACAAGATTAAATGATCTTATGATTGATATCTGTTCTGCCTTTGGAGTGTTTGCCCTACCTAAAACTTCAACAACCTTACCACGCATTGTGTTTGTTTCAATTGAAGACAAATCTATTTCAACCCACACCTTATCGTTGTTTCTTGCGTTACCACTATCATTTTTAAACACACGAATTTGAGGTAATTTTTCATCATCTGGAAAAACAACATTTTTATTTTTTCCTTCAATGTATGTTCCAACCACATGAGTTGTGTTTCTTGTTAAAATTCTAACAACCCTTCCTTCAATTTCTTCTTCAGATTTTCGGTTTGTTATTTCAATCAAACAATCATCGTTATCAAAAGCCCCATTGATTGCAAATGCAGGGATGAAAAAATCCGGATACCCCTCAACTTGTGCAAACCCATAACCTTTTTTATTTAAAATTAACTTTGCTTTAAACAGCCCTCTATCAGCACAAATTGAAACCTTTCTATTATCATCTAAAAACAAAATACCATCTTTAATTAATTCTGCAATTTTGTTTTTAATGTAAGTTTGTGATTCCTTTGTTATTGCCGACAACTTCTTGCTCAACTCTTCAGTCGTTAAATAAATTAACTTATTTTGTCTTATAATTTCAATTAATTTCATGATTATATAATATCATTTTCCAAAAATAAATAAAAACATTTTTTAGCAATTTGTTTTTAAACAAATAAAAAAAATGGCTAATGCCATTTTAGAATGCACCTCTGATTAATTCGAAAACAAAGTATAAGATGCTAAAGAAAACAATTGCACCAAGACAAATATAAATTAATCTTGTGATTCTGCCTTCACGTGAACCCGATTTGTTTTGTGAATAATAACTATCTTGATTTCCTGTGATTGCATTGCTTGTTTCGCCACCACCATTGATTTGCATAAACACCAAAACAATCATTGCAAGACACAAAATTGCCAAAATAACTAAACAAATTTTTTCAAAAACTGGAAAACTTTTTGTAATCCAAGTTGGAACTGTTCCTAAAATAAAATTCATATTTCCTCCAAACTAGACTTGATTATATCACACTATTAATCCATTGACAAGTGTTTTTTAATATTTTCATTAATGAAATCATCTTATGCTTGTTAAATAAACCAAAACAGCAAACATCAACACAGCCGAAATAATTAAACTTAACTTTTCAAATTTCTTTTGTGTTCCATTATACTTTTTAAAAAACTTCATCACACAAATCAAAGAAAAAGAAAACAATATAATGTTTATTGTTGCAAACCATATAAATGGCATGGTTTGAATGTAATTAACAAATTGATAATAAATTGACTTCATATTAGTTCCTTTGTTCTGTGATTATAACAACATTTTTTCTTTTTGTCAAGATTAAAATAATCTTAAGTCATATCTTAGGCAAATCTAATTATTTTATAATTAAACTTTCTCCTTCGAAGTGTTTGTTTGGTTTCAATCCTAAAAGTTGAATAAATGTTGGGGCAACATCTTGAAGCCCTCCTTGTTTTTTTAGAGTTAAATCCCTATTTGCAACAACGCAGAAAACAGGATTGATTGTGTGAGCCATGTGAAGTTCACCATTTTTTGTTTTCATTTCATCAGCATTACCATGGTCCGCTGTTATCATAACAAAATAGTTGTTTTTATTTGCATATTTTAATATTTTGGCAACACACTTATCAACAACTTCAATACTTTTTAATGTTGCTTCATAATTACCTGT
Organism: Candidatus Onthoplasma sp.; assembly: GCA_045614345.1. GTDB lineage: Bacteria > Bacillota > Clostridia > Christensenellales > UBA1242 > Onthoplasma. The sequence continues at coordinate 7,033 of JAZLCR010000048.1, read as the reverse complement.
ATGTCCGATCATGTCCGCATTAGAATAGTTGACAATAATTGTATCGTAATCTTTTTTGATTGCTTTTTTAACCTCTTTTGTTATTTCTTTTGCTTTCATTTGTGGGGTATCTGCAAAATCAGCAACATTAAAACTTGGCACATGAATTCTATCTTCACCTTCAAAAGGTTCTTCTCTGCCTCCATTCAAGAAATAAGTAACGTGTGCATACTTTGTGCTTTCACCAATCTTAACGTGTCTCAAACAATTTTGGCTTAAATATTCACTAAGTGTGTTTTTTGTAATTTTATTAGGATACATGCTTTTAGATTTTGTTCCACCAATGTCTGACATTGTCACCAAACAACAATTTAACTCTTCGCATTTCTTAACTATTTGACGCATTCTATCTTCTCTGAAGTTAAAGAATAGGACACAATCATTTTTGCCAACACCTTTAAAAGTTTTTGATTTCACACTCGCTGGTTCAACAAATTGATCGTTTTTCCCCGCCTCATGCTGACTCTTAATATAATTTTCAATATCTGATATGGTGTTATTGGGCTCAAAACACGCATTAAACGCCTGATTTGTTCTTTCTGCATGATTTTCCCTATCCATTGCAAAAAAACGCCCAGAAACGCTCAAAATCGAGCAATTTTTAACACTTTTAATACTATTTTTCAAATATTTTAAATATTTTAAGCTATCATGAACTCCAGTGTCACGACCATCAGTTATAAAATGAATATAAATATTCTTTGCTTTTTCCTTGGCTAGTTTTACGATTTCCACACAATGTTCAATATTGCTGTGGATATTTTTATCACTCATAAGACCAATCAAATGAAGATCTGAATTGTTCTTTTTTAAATTTTCAAGAGTTTTGTTTAACACTTTGTTTTTAGCAAACTCGCCAGACAATATATCGTCTCTAATCTTTTTTGCAGTTGATGGAACAATTCTTCCAGCACCAATGGTTAAATGACCAACCTCACTTCCCCCCATTTCATCTTCAAAAAGACCAACAGCCTCTCCATGAGTTTTCAGCAACGCATAAGATTTTTGTTTTAACAAATCAAGCGTTGGAGTTTTTGAATTTGTTACAGCATTGAATTCGTAAGGTTTTCCTTCTCCATAACCATCAAGAATGATAAGAATTCCTTTGTTCATTATTCCCCCTTAACAATTTTTAAGAAATCATCTAGTTTTAGACTCACGCCACCCATTAAAAAGCCGTCGGCAACACTCGTTCTAAGTTCCTGGTGATTTTTTAAATTAACACTTCCGCCATATAAAACTTTAACTTTAAATCCACAATCATCGGCAGTTTTACTTATTAAATTCAAAGCCTTATCAATTCTTTTGATTGTTGGAATTTCACCACTACCTATAGCCCAAACCGGCTCATAAGCAAAAACAATATCCTGATTGATTGTTTTTGATAAAGCAGACTTAACCTGATCAATCAAAACATCTAATTTTGCAGTTTTTGTTTTTTCGCCAACACAAACAATTGGGGTTATTCCATTTTCTTGAGCATGCCTAACTTTATTTGCAACAACTTCATTTGTTTCACCAATTGCCCTGCGCTCACTGTGACCTATTATAGAATATTTAACACCAAATTCATTGAGCATTTTACCACTTGTTTGACCTGTTGATTGTTTGTTTTCAAGAGTTGCAACATCTTGAGCACCAATAAAAACATTTTTATTTCTAATTTTGAAATATGGCATATAAACAAAAGGAGGACACAAAACAATTGTGTCCGCAACTTTTATTTTATTGAAAATTTTATTAACTTTTGAATAAAATTCTTTGTTGCCATTCATCTTATAATTTGCAACTAACAACATATTACCCCTAATTATTCTCAATTAATTCAACACAAGGGAGAGATTTCCCTTGCAACAACATCAAAGAAGCTCCTCCGCCTGTTGAAATGTGGCTAACCTTTTTTGCAACTCCCAAAGAGTGAATTGCTGCAATACTATCTCCACCACCGATTATTGAAATCGCCTTGCTCTTTGCAATATATTTTGCAATCTTGTTTGTTCCACGTTTGAACGGTTCGTATTCATAAACACCAACCGGTCCATTCCAAACAATTGTTCGAGCTTTCTTAATTTCCTTTTTAAATGCTTTGATTGTTTTTGGACCAATATCCATTCCTTGATAATCGTCATCAAAGAATGCACTATTGAACAACTTTTGTTCAGCATCTTCTCTAAAATCCTTTGTTCCAACATTATCAATTGGAAGAATGATCTTAACGCCTTTTTCTTTTGCTTTATCTAACAAATCTTTTGCAAGTTGAATTTTTGAATTGTCAACCAATGACATACCAATATTTCCGCCAATAGCTTTGATAAATGTGTATGCCATGCCTCCACCGATTAAAATTGTGTTAACTTTATCTAACAAATTTTCAATAACTGGCAATTTGTCTGAAACTTTTGCACCACCCAAAATTGCAACAAATGGACGTTCAGGTTTGTTTAAAACCTTATCGAACATTCTAAGTTCTTGTTCAACCAAAAAACCACAAACAGCTGGGATTAATTTCGCAACACCATAAGTTGAAGCATGTTTTCTATGCGCTGTTCCAAATGCCTCCAAAACAAAAACATCTGCCAATTTTGCAAGTTTTTTGGCAAAAGCCTCATTGTTTTCTTCCTCTTCTGGATAAAACCTAATGTTTTCCAACATTAAGATATCTCCGTTCTGCATTGAATCAACCAATGCCTTTGTTGACTTATCCAACAAATCTTCGGCGAATGAAACTGGCTTTTCCAAAAGTTGAGATAATCTAGCCAAAACAGGACGCAAAGAAAGTTTAGTGTCGACCTGACCATTTGGGCGACCTAAATGTGAACACAGAATAACTTTAGCTCCGTGCTCGGTTAAATAACGAATTGTTGGAAGTGTTGCAACAATTCTAGTGTCATCTGCAATTTTAAGTTCATTGTTGATTGGAACATTATAATCAACTCTTACAAGAACTCTCTTTCCAGCAACATCAACATCTCTAATAGTTTTTTTCATTACTATCTCCAAAAAATAAATTTAACCTAGTATTATTCGCAAACATTATAACACACAAAAAATTATTTTCAAAATGAATTTTGAATGTTTTTGGCATGATTTTGTTAAATTTGACCTATTCTAAGCCATGAAAAGCCATTTATATTTTAAATACACTCAACAGTTGCATTTAAAACTTGTTCAACACTAGAATTTTTAATGTAATAAATAACCTTTTTCCCCGCACGCTCACTTGAAACAATGTTGTGAAGCTTTAAAATCTTTAATTGATGACTAACTGTTGTTTGATTTAGGTTCAAAATGTTTGTTATCTCACCAACGCACAGAGGTTTAATTGACAAAAGTATTATAATTCTTAATCTGGTATCATCACTGAACACATAAAAGAAATTTGTCATACTTTTAAGATGCGCTTGATTTGGCATGAACTGTTTTAAATTATATTCATCTCTAAATTTAAAATTCATATGTTCATTTTAAAATATGTTTAAACTTAAATAAATTATTCACAATCAAAAATTTTAGCGAATAAATAATAAAAATCACATTATTTATCTAAGGAGTGAGAATATGAATAGCAATGCTCTTTTTATTATTATCGCAATAATCATTTCTATTATTGCACAAGCAACTAACACCAATTTAGTTAGTAACACCACCTTCATTCTTTTATTATTGCTAGCACTTGGTGCCTACAGCAATCAAAGCTGCGGATGCGAAAACAATAACAATTGTTGCAATTCTTTTAATAATCAGCGTAGTTTCATTTAGATTTTGATGATTTCTAGATTAATCAAAAACCACTTAACACAAAAAAAGAGAGTCGAAAACTCTCTTTTTTCATTATTTTAACAGGATTTATCTTCTGATGAAAATCTTGTTATTAAGGAATCTCAATTGTTATCACATCACCTGTTTGTGTAATCACATAACCCTTACCTGAGAATATTGCCTTCAAGTTATCAATTGTGTAACCTTCTGGCATTGAGATCACAGTCCAAGTTCCACTATACAATACAATTGATGATGTATTTGCGTCAATAACTTTATTGAATCCATATTCTGAACAAATTGTTATTGAACCGCTTGTAATCACTGAGTTTTTGATTTCAACTTCTGTTGTTACAACCGCCAATGATTTAATTCTGCTAATCTTGATTCCACTTGGAACAACATATTTGTATGTTCCAACATCTGTTGCATCCAGATAATCACCATCGTGAGTGAATGAAACGAATATTATGTCAGCTCCACCACTAACACCAGCAGATAACTCTTCGCCATCTTTCACATAACTGAATCCAATGAATGTGAATAGACTTGAATTCATGTCTGTTGGAGTTGTGCTAACTGAGAATGAAACCTCAGAAGTGTTAGCAACCATATAGTTTGTTGAATGCGCAATCACAATGTTATCCCCATCGTTAATTGTGTCAACACTAACACCTTCAATTCCAGAAGTTAAACTTTCGAATGTCATCAAATGAGAATCGTGTGATTCAAACTTGATTTTCATTTTGTTTTCAAGAGTTTTTCTGTTCATGTCTGCAAGTGTTGTTTCACCATTTGCCAATAATGAGTGAGTTGTGAATTGTCTGTTTTCATTCAAGTATACTCTCACAATTTGATAATCATTATTTTCTGCATCAGAACTTAATGTCATCTTAGACTTAAATGTGTACGTTTCACCTTTAAACAACTTAAATGAATCTGTGTATGTTCCAACTTTAGCATTGCTTGAGTTGTATACAACCACACTATAATCATTTCCATCAGTTGAATCTTTTTCAATCACGATATCAACATACCAATTTGCAGTGTAATGACGATTTTCTGTTGAACCCTTAGTGATGGTTACAGTTGTTTGAGGAACTGTTCCATTGCTTCCTGTCCATCCAGCAAACTCATAACCTTCATAAGTTGGGTTGTTGAGAGTGAATGTGTTAGTTTCAACTGTGAATTCAGTTGGATTTTCTGGTGATACTGTTCCACCTTTCAAGTCGTAAGTAATTGTATAAGTATTGATTGTTGCATTCGCTGTTAATGTTATTGGCCCACTTCCCATTAGAACATTTTGAGTTTGTTCTGTTGGATTTGAATGATCTCCTGCAAATGGAGGACCTCCACGTGACCAAGAATCCCAAGTGTAACCATTTTTAATGGTTGCGCTTACTGTGATTTCTTGCATGTAGTCATAAGTTCCAGAACCAGAAACTGCACTTATTCCTGTTCCTGCATTAACAGTTAATACGTATTGATTTCTTATGTAGTAGTAATTTACCACAGTTGAACCATCTGCCGCAATTGTTATTGTTTTAGCATTTGGCAATGTGAATCCTTCGTAATCTTTAACCACTGGAGTGATTTCAGTTTCTGCAACACCAGACAATCTGTCTGTTTCAACCAATGTCCAATGTGCTGAATTTGATTCACTTGGATTTGTAACACCAATTTTTTCTTGATAGTGGTTAACAACGTAGCCAATTCCATCAAGAGCATTCCATTGAGCAAACAACGTTATTGTTTCACCATCAACAGAAGTCAAGTTGTTAATTTCCGCCTTATCAGCATATGATGTTCCACTTCCATTTGAAGCTGTGTTCCATCCATTAAACTCATATCCAACTCTTGTGAAGGCATTTTGAGTTAAATTATAAGTTTGATCATAAGAACAGGTCATATCATTCATTGATCCAGTTCCACCGTTAGGCACAAAGTGAATTGTGTATTTGTGAACTTTTTCATTAAATGTTGCTGTGTAAGTTGCATCACAAACAACTGTAACTGGTGTTGGATTCCAACCAGCGAATGTGTAGGTATATCCAGTTACAACTTTTGTTGGAGTTGATCCTGTGTAAGTTGGAACTTTTCCATATTCTACATCTTCAGTTTTTAATACACTACCATCATAGTTTTTCCATGTAATGGTGTATTTATTTGTTGTTGTTGAATATGTTGCTTTATATGTTGCATCTTTTGTTACTGCAACAATACTTGGTGTCCAACCTGCAAATGTGTAGGTGTATTGTGCATCTGCAACTCTTGTTGGAGTTGATCCATAATTTGGTGTTACTCCATATTCAACTTCTTCAGTTCTTAATACACTGTTGTCATGATCTGTCCATGTGATTGTGTATTTATTTACTGTACTTGTGTAAGTTGCCTTGTATGTTGCATCTTTTGTTACTGCAACAACACTTGGTGTCCAACCTGCAAATGTGTAGGTGTATTGTGCATCTGCTGGTCTTGTTGGGGTTGATCCATAATTTGGAGTTACTCCATATTCAACTTCTTCAGTTTTCAACACACTATCATCATAATCTTTCCATGTGATTGTGTATTTGTTTACAGTTCTTGAGTATGTTGCTCTGTATGTTGCGTTTCCAACAACTGCTGAAACTTCAGGGTCCCAACCTGCAAATGTGTATGTGTATTGTGCATCTGCAGCCTTTGTTGGATCTGCTTTGTCGTAACTTGGTATTGTTCCGTATGGTACATTCTCATCTTTTTCAAGTTCTGTTCCATCTTCATTTAACCATGTTACTGTGTAAGTGTTAGTCACTTTGCTAAATGCTGCGTAGTAAGTTGCATTTCCACCAACTGCTGGCAAGTCAGCTTCTTTTGTTCCACTTTCTGCATTTGCTGATGTTGACCAACCTGCAAATGTATATGTGTACTGAGCAGTAGCCGCTTTTGTTGGATCTGCCTGATCAAAGCTTGGTTTTGTTCCGTATGGTACACCTGTGTCTTTTTCAAGTTGTGTTCCATCTTGGTTCAACCATGTTACTGTGTACTTATTTACTACTTTGCTGAATGCTGCGTAGTAAGTTACATTTCCTCCAACTGCTGGCAAGTCAGCTTCTTTTGTTCCGCTTTCTGCATTTGCTGATGTTGCCCATCCTGCAAATGTGTAAGTGTATTGAGCTGTTGCTGCCTTTGTTGGATCTGCTTTGTCGTAACTTGGTTTTGTTCCGTATAGAACACCTGTGTCTTTTTCAAGTTGTGT
>JAZLCR010000047.1:0-20684 GCA_045614345.1 Candidatus Onthoplasma sp. | reverse complement strand
TTATATATCTATTTAATTTGATTTATTTAAAAAAAATAATCAACCAATCAAAAACACCATTAAATTTCACCCGAAAGATGTCGAGACTATATATTTTTTCAATTTTTATTTTATTATTTTTTTGTATTTTTAGATTTTCTTTTACCCTTATAACCCCATTCACAATTTTAACACCAACACTAGCAAATTTTTTAAACATATATGATAAAATTTTGAACAACCGTTTCATATCAAAAGCCGTCAAAAAGCTACAATATCATAACGCAAAAATAATAGCAATAACTGGCAGCAACGGAAAAACCAGTGTAAAGAATATCTTGCAGAAAATTCTTTCAACTCAATACAATGTTCAAGCAACACCAGCCAGCTTCAACACTCCTCTCGGAATTGCAAAATTTATTAACAATGAACTAAAATTTAACACGAAGTTTTTAATCCTTGAATACGGAGCAAGACATAAATGTGACATCAAAAAACTATGCAAGTTGTTCGGCGCAGATTATGGAATTATCACCACCGTTTCAGGTCAACATTTGGAAAGTTTTAAGAATGTTGAAAACGTGTTTAAAGCAAAACAGGGACTACCAAATTTTCTTCAAAACAAACCTTGCATTTTTAACATTGACAACATTTATTCACTAAGAATGTTTCACGAAAAAACCGAAGAAAAACTTTCTGTTTCAACAAATCAAAATGCCAATATTTTTGCAAATAATATAAAAATCAAAAATTTTAAAACAAGCTTTGATTTACATCTAAACAATCAAATTCATTCTATGCAAACTTCACTTTTAGGCAAACATAATGTTTTAAATATTTGTCTAGCCTCAGCCCTAGCCCTTCACCTTGAAATCAAAATAGAAAACATAATTTCTGCAATCGAAAATTTAAAACAAGTACCCCACAGATTATCACTCACACAAACTCACATCAACATTTTAGATGATAGTTATAATTGCTCTCCAGCAAGTGCAACTGAATCTCTTTGGGTTTTACAACAATTTCCAAACAAAAAAATGGTGATCACACCTGGCATCATTGAATGTGGAAAAGAAAAATTTAACACCAACTTCAATCTTGGAAAACAACTTGCGCATTTCAATCATATCATTATTATTGGAAACGAAAACAAAACTGCAATTTTTGAAGGAATGAAAAAAGAGATTGAAGAACACAATCTCCAATCTCAAGTTTATTTTTCTAAAACACTTGATAATGCAAAACAATATTTTTCAATTTTAAACAACAATGACACCCTACTTCTTTTAAACGACCTGCCAGACGATTATAATTAAGCTTATTTAGACAACATATCATCTATTAATGAGTTTTTAAATTTGTCTAACAATTCATTATTAGCTCTTTCTTCTAGAACAAAATTTAATAAAAACCTTTTAGTCTCTCTATTCGTGCAAACGAATTTCCATTTATCAAACCAAATTGGATCAATTTCTTTAGACTCAAGTGAGAAGCTTGGCCAAATTTTAAAATCTTCATTAATTAAATCCACCAATAAATCCCTAGATTCACCCTCTAACTTTAATAACAACAAATGTATTGCCTTAGCAATCGCCTTATCATTACAGCTAAAAATCTCAAGAAGTTCATCCCACTCTAACTTTTCGTTATTGTTTAACTTTTTAATAATTACATCTCTTGAAAGTCCAAATCCTTGCATAAATTCTCCTTGTTTGCATTATATTAACATACATTAAACCTTTTTACAATACCTATAAACAAAAAAAGAGTCCTAATCAACTCTTTTTATCATTTCAATGGCATCATCTCCATTATTATAGTAATTTTTACGGATTCTGCGTTCAACGAAACCTAATTTTTTATAAAGCAAATACGCAGTAATATTTTTGTATGCCACTTCCAAGCTTAATGTTTCAATTTTGTTTTCTTTTGCATAGCTTTCTGCTTTATCAATAAGTTTCGTTGCTATTCCAAGATTTCTAAATCCTTTTTTAACTGCAATACTATCAACATTTAGCTCATCACTTTTGTTAAGCATCATAAAACCAACAATCAAACCATCAACAACAGCCTTAAAAATAGCATAATTTTCATTATTTAAAGCCAACTTAATCTGGCCTTCACCCATCGTGTTTACCATTATATTTTCTTTTTCAAGCACATTGATTTCATTCAAATCTTCAAGCGTTGCCATTTCAATTTTAACTTCGCTTCTTTTTAGTTTTTCATTTTCAGCTTGAGACAATTGATAATAAACGGGAACTAATGTTTCATCATCACTCTCATTAAGACAATCTAACAAAATTTTAGCATCATGTTCAACAACAACACAATTAAGATTTTCATCTTGCTTAAACATTCCAATATGCCCATCACCAGCAACCTCGCGGAGTTCTGTTAATGTTAAGTTTCTAGGATATTTATACACAATTCCATGGATTAATTTTGCAACAAAATAACTATCTTTACTACCATTTATTGCAACAGTTTCAATCTCAAAATCTTTCTCTCTTGCCAATGCAAATAAATAGTCAAGATTGTTTATTCCTTTTGCTTTTATCCCAATCGCATCACGAAAAGCTTTTATTGTTGAAACCCCAACCCTAATCCCAGTGAATGAACCAGGTCCGATCACCACACCTAATTCATCAATTGAATTAATTCCCACATCGTGGTCAGACAAAAGTCTGTCAATTTCTGGAAGCATTGTTTCATTATGGTGCATCTTCGAATTTATTGACACAGAAAAAATTTCATTGTCCTTTTTAAGAACAATGAAAAGATCATCAGTTGCCGTGTTAATTAACAATTTTTTCATTTTAAAATTTCAAATTCCCTTTCTTTTTCACTTATACGCCTTATATTAACACTAATCGTATTATTTGGCAATAGGCTAGCAACATTTTCACTCCACTCAACAAAAATGATTGAATTCTTTTCTTGAAAAACTTCATCAAAGCCAGATTCTATTGCCTCTTCAGTTGTTATTCGATATGTATCAAAATGGTGCAACCTAAACTTTTCTCCTTGATATGTCTTCAAAATGGCAAATGTTGGACTACTCACAATATCTTTAACCCCTAAAGCCTTGAAAACATATTGAGTAAATGTTGTTTTACCCGCACCAAGATCCCCATTTAACAAAACAACTTCGCCACCTTTTAATTCGGCAGCAAAGTTATTTGCCAGTTTCATGGTTTGATTAAGACCATTAACCTTTATTCTCATTAACTAATAACCCTCTTTATAACCTGTACTGGTTCAATTTTTTCATTTGTAACCCTTATACAACCAGAAATTGCATTTTTATATTTTTCCAAGTCTTCATCATTTTTATAGTAGAATGAAACAAGAACATCTCCCCTTTTAACAAAGTCTCCGATTTTTGTTCTTTGCACAATACCAATATTATTATCATGTGTTTCAGCACATAATCTTCTAATAAGTTCACCCAACATTAAACAATTAATACTTCCAACATAACCATCTCTGTCAGCTAAAAAGTTTACAGACTTATGCGGCATGAATATTTTTGCTTCTTTAACAAGTTTAACATCACCATCTTGCATTTTAACAATTTGCAAAAATCTATTGTATGCCGAACCGTTATCAAGCGCCATTGAAACCATATCAACAATATCTTCTCTTTTAAGCTTTTTATCTGCCTTCATGATCATTTGCGTTGCATATTCCACCGAAACATCTCTAAGCAAGCAATGACGACCTTGCAAAACTTTTAAAGCATCTAAAACTTCAACAGCATTACCAACACCTTCACCGATTGTTTGGAACGTGTTCGTCAAGACTAAAATACTTTCCACTTTAGACTTATTAAATATATATTTTAATAATTTAGCAAGTTTGAGAGCATCTTCATATGTTTTTACAATTGACGCATATCCAAATTTAATATCAACCAAAACTATTTTAGCACCGCTTGCAAGTTTCTTTGCAGCAATTGAAGCAGCCAAAAGATTTAAATCTTCTTCAATCCCACATTTTTCACGAACATCATACAACAATTTATCTGCCGGACACATTAATTCATCATGTGACAAAACACAAGCATTTGTTTTGTTTAGTGTTCGACCAATAAGATCATCTTCCAATGTCACTTTGAAGTTTGGAATTGCACCGAATCGATCCGCGCTGCCATTTGTGAATAAAAATGACTTTGCTGTTGTTTTGATAATTTTATATCCAAGACTTGCGAGCAACGGAACAAGAACAACACTTGTTGCATCTCCAATTCCACCAGTCGAATGCTTTTCAAAAATACACTCCTCAAACTCAAGAACCTTACCGCTATCCCTTAACGCTTTTGTTAAATAAAGAACTTCCTTTTGTGACATACCAAAAGAATTTAAGCTTATGAAAAACTTCATTGACTCTCTGCAAACACCACAAGCCACGAACTTATCAATTGCTTCATAAAACTCAGTTTGTGTTAATTCAATTCCATTAAATTTTTTATCTATAAACTTTTTAAACATACCCCCACCCTTTTGTATAATTTTATATATTATTTGTTTTTTTGTCAAATGTATAATAAAACTTTTTTAAACTGTTTGAATTTCTTCAAAATGAGAACAATTGACACATGATAAAAAATAAAACCATTAACTTTGTTGACAAAATATTCATAACTATCTGCGTTTTTCTTATTATCTACGCTTGGATTAATTTCTACATCAGAGATCTGTGGATAACTTTTTTCTTAAGTACAACATTCACTTTCGCTTGCGTGTTTTTAATATTCTTCTTCTCGGAAAAAAAAGAACAAAAAAACTCACTCAACAAGAACCACAAAAACGTTCTTGAAGAGAAATTTTTAGCATTCAGGCTAATGCGAAAAAACGAGAAATTATTGTTCTTAAAATCTTTATTTGGTAAACAAAGTTTAATCGATTCTGATGATAAGGGTTTGACATTAAAAACAGGCAATCAAATCCAGCAAATTTTAATCGCAACAGACATTGAAAAATTGACACAATTTCATCTTGTTAACTTGATTGAAAACTTGAATAAAAATGTTGACGTTTTAAAAATAATCTGTTGTGAAATTGATTCAAATTTAAACACAAATCTTATCAGCAATTTACAAATTGAACTAATTGAAAAAAATCGTTTCTACAATGAACTTTTGGCTCCTCAAAACATGTTTCCTGATTGCTCAAATTTAAACAAAAATTTTAAGCCAAAAAGACCAAAGGAACTCTTGAAAAATTTCTTTATTAAAAGTAAATCAAAATCATACTTTTCTTGCGGATTACTTTTGATCTTTTTAAGCATAATAATACCATATCATTTTTACTATTTAATCGTCGGATCAATACTGTTGTTGTTTAGCATAATTTGCAGGCTTCACCCGTTTGATAATAATTAAAAATATATTTTAAAGCATTAACAAAATAATCAATTTCTTCTATTGAATTTTGAAAATCCAAACTCACCCTAACCATCCCTGAGTCCAATGTTTTTTCCCTCTTATGAGCAAGCGGAGAACAGTGCAATCCTGATCTAACGCAAATGTTAAATTCATTATTTAAAACATCTGCAACAAATCCAGAATCTAAATTTTTAACATTAAACGACAAAATATTTTTACTTGTATTTTTAGAATAAATCGTTAAAAAATTCAGTTTTTTTAGTTTTTTGTATAGATTTTCATTTAAATTTCTTTCTTTTTCTAAAATTTTTGAAAAATTTTGCCTGATAAATTTAACGCTTGCATTAAGAGATATTATAGATATTGTTGAAAGAGTACCCGCTTCAAATCCTTCAATCACATCGGTTGGCTGAATTGGATTTTCACTTTCAGTTCCTGTCCCTCCAAAAATTATGGGAGACAAATCTTTTAGGTCTTTAACAATTAGCCCGCCAACACCCGTTAAAGACATTAGCCCTTTATGGCCAGCAAAGGCAAACAAATCGCATCCTATTTCATCAACATTTATCTTTAAATGGCCACATGCTTGCGCTCCATCAACCAAATGTTTCATATTGTGTTTTTTGCAAATTTTATTAACAGAATTAATGTCACAAATTCCACCTGTAACATTACTAATATAGGTCGTGATAACAAGCTTTGTATTGGACTGAATTTTTGTTTCAAAATGTTTGTGAAAATCTTCTAAATCACACTCTAAAATTGTTACAGAAATCCCGTCATTTTTTAATCTCTCAAGTGGGCGCAAAACCGAGTTGTGTTCATAACAAGTCGTTATCACATGGTCTCCTCTTTTTAGCGTTCCAAAAATTGCCAAATTTAGAGCTTCAGTACAATTCTTTGTGAATATCAAATTTTGTTGTTTTGCACTGAAAAACTCAAGAACATTTTCTCTGGTTTCACTGATAATTTCAGCAACGTTTTGTGATAGTTTATGGCCACTTCTTCCGGGGTTTGCTGTTAAAAATTTCATAGCATTAATAACACTGTTTTTAACTTCTTGAGGCTTAACCAAACTTGTTGCTGCACTATCAAAATACACAACTCTATTTTCACTTATTTTGTTCATATTACATATTACGCAACCTTATTAATTTGTGTCATACTCAATAACGTTTTAAATTTGTTTTTCATAAAGTATTTATAAGGAGATATTTTATGAAGTACCTCATACTAACATTCAAATCTCGAAATCAACTTTTTTCTTTTGCAAGGATTTTAAAATCTAATAGTATAATTATTCAGATTCTTAACACACCAAAATCAATAGGTTCATCCTGCACTCTTTGTATTAAAGCAGAATATAAATTTTTAAACACAATAAACCAATTGATACTTCGACATCAACCAAACTCATTTACGGCATTATACTCAGTTCTCTCATCTCAAGAGGGACAACAAATAATGAGATTAATGTAAAATACAATTTTTATATTGACTAAACCACTATTTTTTGATATTATATTTGTGTGAAAAATATCAAAAAGATTTTAGATTATTTTGATGAGTTGCACCCAAACCCAAAATGCGCTCTCAATTTTTCTAACAACTTTGAATTACTCGTTGCAGTTGTTCTTTCCGCACAATGCACAGATGAAAGAGTTAATCAAGTCACACCAATACTTTTCGGTTTAGCGAATAACCCAGACCAAATGCTTAAACTTGGTGAAAACAAAATTAAACAAATCATCTATCCATGTGGATTTTACAACAACAAATCAAAAGCAATTTTAAGCCTATCTAAAGATTTGGTTGAGAAATTTAATGGGGAAGTTCCATCAACTATGCAAGAACTAACATCTCTATCTGGAGTTGGCAGAAAAACTGCAAATGTTGTTATAGGTGTCGCATTCGGTGGACAAACTATTGCAGTGGACACTCATGTTCACAGAGTTAGCAAACGTCTTGATTTAACAACTCAGAATTCAACACCAGAAAAATGTGAGCAAGATTTATTAAAAGTTATACCATATGAAAACAGAACAAAATTTCACCACCAAGCAATTTGGTTTGGCAGACTCACATGTAAAGCACAAAGACCATTATGCGAAAGTTGTAAATTAAAAGGCGTCTGTAAATATAATACTCGTCGTTCTAAACACAATTAAAAACACAAGATCAGATATTTCATGTCACATAAAACAATATCAAACAAAATCAAAACAAAGATACTCAAACAGAAGAAATAATATGTTTTTAGATAAAGTTACAATCATCACTATCTTCTTTCCCAAGATTTAACCATATTGTAACCATCTAAATTAAGGAGAAAATATGTACTTAGACAAAGTCACTATCACAATTAAAGCAGGAAACGGCGGAAGCGGAAAAGTTAATTTCCATCGTGAAAAATTCGTTGAAAAGGGCGGTCCAGACGGCGGTGACGGCGGAAATGGCGGGTCTATCTTTTTCGTTGCTGACAAAAATAAAAACACTCTTATCGACTTCCAATATGTGAAAAAATTTGAGGCAGAAAACGGCGAAGGTGGACACGGAAAACTTCAAAATGGAAAAAATGGTCAACATGTTTATATTAAAGTTCCTTGTGGCACTGTAATTAAAGATCAATCAACCGGACAAGTTTTAGCAGATATGTATGAAGACGGTTTTACTTACTGCGCTCTTAAAGGTGGCCGTGGCGGGAAAGGAAATAATTTCTTTAAATCCCCTACTTGCCAATCACCAAGATTCAGTCAACTTGGCGAAGTTGTTAAACCTTACAAAGTCACACTTGAACTTAAAACAATCGCAGATGTTGCCTTAGTTGGAAAACCAAATGTTGGAAAATCAACTCTTCTAAGTGTTATCACAAATGCAAAACCAAAAATTGCAGACTATGAATTTACAACTTTAACACCAAACCTTGGTGTTGTTAAAATTTATGATGATAGTTTTGTTGTTGCAGATATTCCCGGTCTTATTGATGGTGCAAGCGAAGGCGCAGGTCTTGGCCATGAATTCTTAGCACACATTGAAAGAACACGTTTGGTGGTTCACGTTATTGATGCTAGCGAATTTTATGGAAACGATATTGTTGAAGATTACAAAATTATCAACAGAGAATTAAAACAATATAATGAAAAGTTATCTAAACTTCCTCAAATTGTTGTTTTCACAAAACTTGATTTGATTGAAAATATTGATGAAAAAATTCAAAAATTTAATGAGAACATCAAAGAAAACGTTGAAATTGTTCCAATTTCTTCAATAACAAGAAAAAATGTTGACGATTTAGTTAAAAAAGTTTACTCAAAACTTATTACAATCCCTAAAACTGAACCAATCCCTGTTGAACAAGTTGAGCTTGAGGTTAAAGATACAACTTCTGTTAAGATTGAAAAACTTGCTGAAAACGAATGGAGACTTTCAGGCGGATATCTTGACAACCTTCAAAGAGGCATTGTGTTCAATGATACTCAATCACTCGCATATTTCCAACTCCGTCTTCAAAAAGATGGAATCATGGACATGTTTAGAGCAGAAGGCGTTCAAGATGGCGACATTATGCACTTCGGCGCATTAGAATATGAAATTTATTTTTAAACAAAAATATTCATTAAATCCCAAATCGTTCGCGCAACAAACTTTCACATTAGCAATAAATCAAACACGAAACTTTTAAATTAAAAAATAATGATTTTGCATAATTTCTTAATAATGCTATATCATTGTTAAAAATGGTTAAAAAATAAAAAAGGAGAAATTATGATAGATAAAAAGACACGAATCAAGTTAAGAAGTTTGGCTATGACAATCAAACCAACTCTTTGGGTCGGCAAAGACGGCTTTTCTGAAAATGTTTTAAAACAAATTGAAGAAGAACTTTACAATCACGAGCTCATCAAAATCACCGTGCAAGACAATCTTGAAATGCCAAGCGAATTTGAACTTACTGAAATTGCTGTTAAACTTGGTGCTGACATTGTTACTGTTATTGGAAGAAAAATTGTTCTTTATAAACACAGTGAAAAGAAAAACATTAAACATGTTTTAGCTTAAAACAAAATGTATACGGAATTTTAACCACATTGAATTTACTATAATTTTAGAAAAAATATTAAGCGTACACCATGCTTAATATTTTTTTTATTACAAAACTATTCCGCTTAACATCTCATTAAAAATTAACACAATTAATAAAACATGCGTATTTTTCAAAGACTCTTAAATCAATCACTCCACACGAGTGTAGTTTTTAATTTCGTAATCAGTGGTTTTAAGCTCTTTTTTTGAGGTTGCTTTTTTGTTGAAAATATTTAAACCATCGCCCTTGAAAATGTTTAAGATTCCATTCACCGCATCTTTATTTGACAAGACTGAAGAAAGTAAGCCCATCTGATTTTGATTGTTATCATTTTGTAATCCTGAGGTGTTTCCCAACATTCTAATAAGTCCACTCAAATCAACACCTCCCTTATTAAACATTCCCAGCAACGGCATTAAATTTTTTAAGTCAAGCCCTAATCTGTTTTGTTTTTTTGAATTGTCCTGATGTCCACCACTCTTTTGACACTCATTATTTGTACTTTCAGCTTTATTGTCGCAATCGTGATAGTTCAAAATGCACTGATTTTTACAAAGTTTGTCATGGTTACAATTATAATTATGTTGCGGTTGATTTGAATAATTATTGTTATGGTTACGATAAGAGTTTAAAGAATTATTTTTATGTTGTTTTGGTGAAACAGAACTACAATTATGCTTTGTGAAATTATTATCTAAATAAAAATTTGGAAGTTGCTCATAAGGCTCTTGAAAAACAATCTTCCTTGGTTCACACTTATCTTTATTATCAAGCTTTTGAATATATGCGTTTGGATCACAAAACAGGGCATTCCTGCTATCTTCAATTTCCATATTTTTATTTATGTTAAACTAAAATCATATGTCACACCCACATAAAAATTTTCATATAAAGATTAGAAGACTTTTTAATTAAGGAGAAATTATGCCACGAGATTTCAAAAGTTTTTCAAAAGAAACCAATAACTCTCAACGCTTCTCAAAAGAAGATCAAACAAAAGTTAACGAATATGAAACCATCATCAACAAATATAAAAACATGAATCAAAATGATCTGATGTGTAATCTATTTTCAGAGGCAATGAAACTAAAAAAAGAAGGCAAATTGGATGAATCAAGTTTAAACAATCTGAAAGCAACTTTAACGCCTTTTTTGAACCACGAACAACAAGACATGTTAAACAATTTGGTTAACGCAATCAATGAACAAAAATAAAATTTCAGCAAATCTTTTAAACACTATTGAAACTTTAAACACTGAAAATTTAAAAAAAGTGTTCGTTTTTTCTGAAAATTTTAATAAAACAAAGAAATTTTTAGATAATTTTAAATATTCTTACAAATCATATCGCTTCGCAAATTGTTTTTATCTTCCAGCTGATATAGATGATTTAAACATCTTATCTTTTCAAAACCATATTACTTATATAAATTCAAACACGTATGTTCAAACTCAAAACAATGACACCAATTTCATGAATTTATCTGCTCTTACTGAAAACAAATATTTTGGCCAAGGGCAAACTATTTGTTTTATTGATACAGGAATTCATCCCCATTTTGATTTTGTTTTTCCAAAATTTAAAATAACTAAATTTATGGATTTAATAAACAAAATCGAAACACCTTATGATGATAACGGACACGGGACCTTTGTTGCCGGTGTTGCTTGTGGCTGTGGGATTTTTTCTCAAGACAATATTGGAATTGCACCAAAAGCAAATATTATTTCAATCAAAGCTCTTAGTAAAAATGGCGATAGCAATTCGAATGTGATTTTAGACGCAATGCAATGGATTTACGAAAACCATAAAGCATATAATATCTCTGTTGTTTGTATGAGTTTTGGTGCGAATAGTGATGGAAGTTTTGATCCACTTAGTTTGGGTGCGCAAGCCCTATGGAAAGCAGGAATTACAGTTGTTGCTGCCGCCGGAAACAGTGGACCGGATCAAAAAACTATTAAATCTCCAGGCAATAATCCATACATAATCACAGTTGGAGCACTTGATATTAAAAATATGAATGTTGCTAATTTTTCCAGTCGCGGCCCAACGATTTACGGTCATAAACCAGATCTACTTGCCCCAGCCGTCGACATTATTTCTTGCAACAACAAATTTTTACCATATACAAAAATGAGCGGAACAAGTGTTGCAACTCCAATTATTGCTGGAGTGTGTGCTATTATAAAAAGTAAATATCCACACATGAGCAATAATGAAATAAACAAATTTCTACTATCTCATTGCACAAAAATAACTGGAAATGCGGACATTGAGGGTGCCGGTTATTTAAAATTTTAATCATTCATTTACATATTTTTTGTTTTGTGTTATAATCATTCTATGATTAAATTTGAACAAGTGTTTTTACAATATGTAAAAGAATTTTTCACTCTTTATGATTTTAGTTGCGAAATAAATTCCAACGCTATTTTTATTGGTGATTTTTTTAATGGAACAAACGCAATAATACGCATACTGGCTAAGATAGACAAAAACTACAAGGGTGAAGTTTTTATTGATAATATCAATTTAAAAAATTTTGACGATAAAGATTTAAATTTAGCATATTTGCCTAAACAACCAGTAATGTTAAAAAATAAAAACATATTTAAAAATCTATATTTTCCATTAAAAATTAGAAAAATTAATAAAAATATCGCGAAAAACCTTATTTTTAGCATATTTTTAGAATTAAAAAATAATAACATAAATATTTTTAATAGTTATTTAAACAATGAAATTAATGAAGCAAGGTCCAAAAACGATGATGATTTAATTAATTATATTTTAAAAATTAAAGTTAACAAACTGTCTTTAAGTGAGCAAAAAATTCTTGCTCTTATTCGCTCAATTTTAAGAAAACCAAAATATGTTTTACTTGAAAACTTTTTTGAAGATTTAAATGAAACTCATGCTTACATTGCTCAATTTCTAATAAATAAACTTAAAGAAAATTCAACTATAATTGCTTGCGAGAAAGATAAAAATAAACTTGAACAATTTAAAGATTTTGAAATTATAAATTTAAATGAAGATAAAGAAAAAAAGGAAGCTTAAAACTTCCCTTTTTTTATTCTGTTGTTTTTGTCATGAAAATTAATTTTCCGTCTTTGCAATCAACAAGAACATTGTTGCCATTTTTAATTTCTCCTTTAAGCATTCTATCTGCTAACTCATCTTCAATTTTGCTTGTGATAAGTCTTCGCATTGGACGAGCCCCAAAGTCTTCATTTGTTCCGTTTTTAACAAGATAATTCAATGTCGATTGTGTAAATTTCAATTCAATATTGCTCTGCTTTAAGTTTTTATTTAGATCACTTAACATTTTCTTCGCAATGTCTTTCATGACTTTTTCGTTAAGCTTATTAAAAACAACAATATTATCAATTCTATTAATAAGTTCAGGTTTGAAATATTTTTTTAGTTCGCTTAACATAACTTGCTGAACATCTTCATCTCTTGAATTTTCGCCAAAGCCAAGACTCACATTTGATTTGTTAATTTTGTTACTACCAATATTTGAAGTTAAAATAATGATTGTGTTTTTGAAACTTACAATTTTCCCATGACTGTCAGTAAGTCGACCATCATCCAAAATTTGAAGGAGCATATTAAACACTTCTGGATGTGCTTTTTCAATTTCATCAAACAAAACAACGCTATAAGGTTTTCTTCTCACTTGTTCGGTTAATTGTCCTCCATCATCAAATCCAACATATCCTGGAGGGCTTCCGATGAGTTTACTAATACTATGCGCTTCCATAAATTCACTCATGTCAAGACGGATGATTTTGTTTTCATCATCAAACAAACTTTCTGCAAGTGCTTTACTAAGCTCAGTTTTACCCACCCCTGTTGGCCCTAAGAACAAGAACGATCCGATAGGACGACGTGGATCTCTAATTCCAATTCTGCTTCTTCTTATTGCCTTGCTTACTTTTTCAACAGCCTCATCTTGTCCTTTAACACGCTCAGTTATCATTTTTTCTAAATTAAGTAATTTTTCCGCTTCACCTTCTGTTAATTTTGTTAGTGGGATATTTGTCCATTTACTTATTACTTCAGCAACTTCTTGTTCTGTAATAATTGCTCCATTTGTGCTTTCATCAATAGGAACAGATTTTAGTCTAGCAATTTCTTCTTTTGTTGCGTTAACTTGATCTCTCAACTTTCCTGCGCGTTCGAAATTTTCTTGATTTACCGCATCTTCTTTTTCTGCTTCGAGTTTAATTAACTTTTCCTTTAATACTTTAACTTCTGCGCTATCATAATTAGATTTCACTTTTGCTCTGCTTGAAGCTTCGTCAATAAGATCGATTGCTTTATCTGGAAGACTTCTATCTTGAATATATCTATCTGACAATGTTGCAGCCGCTTTTATTGCCTCATCTGTTATTTTAACATTATGATACGCCTCATAGGTATCTCTCAATCCCTTTAGAATCTCAATTGTTTGATCAACTGTTGGCTGGTCTACCAAAATTGGTTGGAAACGACGCTCTAGAGCTTTATCTTTTTCAATGTATTTTCTATATTCATCAGTTGTTGTTGCACCAATTGTTTGCATTTCACCACGTGCAAGATATGGTTTTAACATATCTGCTGGATTTGTTTCACCTTTATCAGTTCCGACCTGCGCAAGAGTATGAATTTCATCAATAAAAACAATTATATTTCTATTTGTTGTTATCATTTCAATTGCGTTTTTAAGTTTTTCTTCCATACTGCCACGGTATTTTGTTCCAGCCATAAGCCCACCGATATCTAAACTGTATACAGTTTTATCCCTAAGAATCGCAGGGACATCTCCTTCAACAATACGACAAGCCAAACCTTCAACAACGGCAGTTTTTCCAACACCTGCTTCACCAATAAGCACTGGGTTATTTTTTGTTTTTCTGCAAAGAATCTCAATCATTCTTTCAATTTCCAAATCTCTACCAATGATAGGATCTATTTTCCCAAGTTTTGCTTTGAGCGTTAAATCATTCCCCATATCTAACAGCTCTTGAGGAAGATCACTTACAATATTAGTTTGCACTGGTTGTTTTTTGTTTGCATCTTTATTCATGTTTCCAACCTGAACAAAACCTTCAGACTCAAATGAATTGTTTGCATTAGAAGTTATTATACCTATAACCTTATTCCTGAGTTCAAGAATGTTAACTTTTAAAACTCCCACCAAAATATTAATTGCAAAACTATCTTCTTGACTCAAAAGAGCCACAAGCAAATGTTCTCCAGAGATATAAGCGCTGTGTGTTTTCTTTGCAACACTGTTGGCTATCATAAGCATTTCTTTAACCCTTGGAGTTAATTCAACAACATTAGAAGGAACACCTTCACTTGCATATCTATTTAAAATTTCTTGCACAATTTCACTTGTTACACGACAAGACTGCAACAATTTTTTAGACTTACTTTCCACCTTTGTTAAGGCATACAAAATGTGCTCCGTTCCAACTTGATTTGTTCTATGTGCAGCAAACTGCGACGCAACCTGAATTATTTTGTTTGCCAAATCTGTTAAATTGTACATTTTACTCTCCTTTTAAAACCTCTTTTGCATTCTTTGCAAGCTCTTTCAATTCAGCTTGAGACACAATGTCATTCGTCTTGCTTGCTACCAACTTTTGAAGTTTGTTCAGTTTTTCAACACTTATTGTCATTAAGTTTAAGTTAACACTCATTCTTAAATTTACTATAATGTTAAACAACTCATCATAACTTAACAAATGAGCATAGCTCAAAATTGCAAAACTTCGATTAATTTTATCTAACATTTCATCATGATTGGTTGCATCAAGCATTTTAACACTCTCACATTCCAACTCTTGAAGCTTAATAAGTGTATTTTCAAAATCTTCAAAAATCTTCTTTTCTCCCATTCCAAGATTACATTTTGTTGACATTGTGAAAACCGCTGGATATTTTGTTTCTTTGAGCGAATATCCTAATTTTGAAAGATTTTGTTTAACCTGCTCAATCTTATTAATTTTTGTTATTGCACTAAGCATAATATCGCTTTCAATTCTAATTCCTGAACCAAGATTATTTAAATCACTCATTAAATATCCAAATTGATCATTGTAACTAAATGAAACTTTATCAGATAAATTCTGTGAAATTTCAATGGCGTTTGATATCACCTTTTTATTGAAACCTTCACATACTGAAACAATTGCAAGATGCTCACCAGAAAACATGTTTATTGCCACTGAATCTTTTTTACCAAGATAAATTTCTTGTGTTGATCCAATTATCATATCATTAGTCTTTAAATGTTTAAAAACCTCTGCTTTGGCTTGTTTTAAATTAATTAACGACATTTTGCCTTTGAGCGCCTCGTCTATAATTTTAACTATCTCTTGTTTATTATCATCTGTTAATTTTGGTGAAAACTTAAAATCTTTAACATTTCTAAAAATTGTAACCTTTGTGGAAATAACATTATTCATTTGAAGCCTCCAATTTTATGATTTGTTTCTTTATTTTTGCAGCATCTTCATAACGCTCATCCTTAACAGCCAATTTCATTTCTTCTCTAAGTTGCTTGATTTTCTCGTCCTTCGATAGTTTTTCAGATTTACCACCTTTTGCTTTAATTGTTTCTTGCTTGTGTGTTTCAAATGGTGCAATTCTTTTGATTATACTTATAACTTCTTCTCTGAAAGCCTCATAACAATTTGGGCAGCCCAATCTACCTGTTGATCTAAAATCTCTCAAACTTGTTTTACAAACCGGACAAACAATGTTTTCAACCTGTTCATAACCCAATAAATCCGCAAAACTAGAGAACATATCATCAAAAATGCTTGTTCCCTGATTAAAAACACCTTCTTTTAGTGCACAATCCCCACATAAACTTGTTTTTTGACTCACTCCGTTTACAATTAATGTTGAATGATACACACTTGGTGCACCGCATTTGTCACATCTCATATTAATCCTCCCTTCTATCCTTTAATTTCATTGTTTCAATTATAACCTGACTAAGTATATTTGATCTTATTTTGTTGTCAATATTTATTGGATTATTGAGCGATTTTGGACTAATTGCACTTTTTAACAAACTAAGTTCCCTATCGTTTATCAATTTTCTATGTTTCATTTGTTCCAAAAGCTGATTACCTTGAACTTGAGTTATAGGCCGAGAACATATGTTTAATGCATTATTTAAAAAGTTGCTGTTATTATCCTGAACTCTTAAAACTTTAACGTAGCCTCCACCGCCTCGTTGACTTTCAACCAAAAATCCACGATTTAAAGTAAAACGAGTGTTTAAAACATAATTGATTTGACTCGGAACACAAGAAAAGAACTTTGCCAAATCATTTCTGCTAAGTTCTATAAATGAATCTTCATCCAAACTTGACATAATAAACTCTTCAATAATATCACTTATTGTTTTATTGTTCATTTTGCACTCCCTTTTTTGACTTTCTTTGACCTTTGATTGGATTCTACTCCTATTTTATGCAAAAGTCAACCAAAAATGCAACTTTTTTAAAAAAAATTAGCAAACTTTTTTATTGAGTGCTAAAAAACCAACAAAAAAAGAAGAGCAAGTGTTAAACTAGCTCCTCTTTTTAAAAATAAATATTATTCTTGTTTGTTTCTTCTGCGCTTGCGACGTTATTTAGTGAACATATATAATATTCTATATGCTCAATTAGAATAATATCTTCACAACAACATTTTTTTATTTTAGAACAAATTGTTGAAAACCAATTATCAAACTCTTCGCTTGTCATGTTTCTCATCTCATCTTGAGACGGAAACTTGATTTTACATTCCTCAGATATTTCATCTCTAAATATTATTAAATAATTTTTTAATTCTTTTCTCGCCTTGCTTCTTTCACCTTTCAAGTATGTTAAACGATTCATAACTCTCCTTTAGCTTTGTTATTTTACCACAAAATACCTAATTGTCAAGTTATTTTTGATTCCTGAAATGGTTAAAAATTATTTTGGCAGTTGGATTTTTGACACCTTTTGTCAATTCAAGTTGCTCAAGAGTTGCATTTCTAATATTTTCAATAGTTTTAAATTGTCTTAATAGAGCTCTTCTTGTTGATGGTCCAACACCCTGAATCGACTCTAAACCTCCTTTAAACATCCCTTTTGCTCTTAATTGTCTGTTGAAGGTAATTGCAAAGCGATGCGCTTCATCTCTTGCGAGCTGAATAAGTCTAAGCGAATAACTACCTCTTGCTAAAATATATGGCACAGATCGATTCGGTTTAAACACTTCTTCCTCACGTTTCGCTAGGCTTATTAAATCATTTGTGAAATGATATTTTTCCATAATCTCAACCGCTGAGCTAAGTTGACCTTTTCCACCATCAATAATAATCAAATCTGGCATACTTGAAAAACTCACGTCATCACTATTTAATTTTTCCATACGACGAGTTAAAACTTCTTTCATCGAAGCAAAGTCATCAATAAAATCCACTGTTTCGATTTTAAACTTACGATACATGCTTGGAGCTTTTTCTCCATTTATCAAAACAACCATACTTGCAACTGTATATGTTCCATGAGTGTGAGAAATATCGTAACATTCAATACGCTTTGGAGTATGCAAAAGACCTAAATCTTTCTTTAGTTGATTAATCGCTCCAATGCTTGCGTTTCTTTGTTTTGTGGTTTTATCTAAATTCTTTTCAATATGCATTCTTGCATTCTTTTCAGCCATTGTGAGCAGTTGAAATTTAACACTATCAATTTTCGGCTTTGTAATGGTTATTTTTTTTGCGTATTTATTTTCTAGAAACAACTCAATTTCTTCGGTTTCTGTTTGTGGCAAAATAATTTCATCCGCCACCATAGGATGTGTGTTGTAATACTGCATAATGAACTGCGAATATGCCTCTTTAATCTCTAAGAAATTTAATATATCAAATGTTTGAATTCCTTGAAGTTTTCCACCACGAATATTGAGAACACACATTGCTGAAAAATCGCCACTCGTGACAAGATTAAAAACATCATAATCAACAAGTGAACCAAGACTTGTTATAACTCTAGATTCTAATTTTTCAAGCATTTTCAGTTTTTCACGTAGTTCTAATGCAACTTCATAATTTTCGTTGTTGCTTGCCAATATCATTTTTTGCTTTAAAATCTGTTCAACTTCTTTCGTTTCGCCTTTTAAGAAACGGATTGCTTTATTTACTTCATCCATATAATCTTGTTTTGAAACCTTCTGATTACATGGTGCTAAACACATATGCATCTCATGGAACAAACATGGTTTAAGCGGTTTTTTATTCTCTGCAAGTGGCAACTTGCATTTTCTAAGTTTGAACGCATAATCCATAATACCCATAACATCTCTTGCACTAACACCCGCCATATATGGACCAAAATATTTATCGTTTTTAGTTAGTTTCCTACTAATTTCAAAGCGTGGAAAATCTTGTTTCATGTTCACTTTAATGTAAGCATATGTTTTGCTATCTTTAAGCAGTATGTTATAGTATGGTTTATGTTTTTTTATAAGATTATTTTCAAGCGCAAGTGCTTCAACTTCATTGTTAACAATGAAAAAATCAAAGTCAACAACATTTTTAACCATATTTTGAACTTTAACATGCTCCTGCTTACGCAAAAAATATTGACTCACTCTCTTTTTTAAATTCTTCGCCTTTCCAACATAAATGATGTTTTCATCTTTGTCTTTCATAATGTAAACACCAGGATCATTCGGCAAGCGCTTAATCTTATCTTGAATTATATCCATATTTATATTATATCATAAAATCCACATTAAGAAAATATTTTAATAAACGTTTTAATATAATTTATTATGAAAGTTTTAGCATTTTTTAAAAAGCATTGGTTTAAGTTGTTGAGTGTTATATTGATTGTTGTAATTTCTTTTTATGTTCTCATGTTTGGCATTAAGCGAGCAAGAAACTATGAGATTTTAAAGGGAGAAGAAAAACAACAGACAATTTACACAATTTGGCACATTGAAACCTTTGAAGGTGGAAGCAGGGCAAGAATTGACTATCTTAAAACCATTGCAAGAAATATGGAAAAAGAAGATAATCAAGTTTTATTTATTATAAAAGCTATCGCTCCTGAAAAATTAAGTGCTGAATTGGAAATGAGTAAACCAGACATCATCTCTTTTGGCTTTGGTGTTGGTGAGTTGGTTTTGCCTTATCTTATTCAGCAAGAATCCACATATAATGTTAGAGATGAATTGGCTGAAAGTGGAAGTTTTAATCAAAAATTATATGCCGTGCCATATATTGTTAGCGGTTATGCTATGTTTAACCACTCCATGCAAGCAACTGAATTTCATGTTGGAACAAATGATTACATTAAACCAGAAAACATTTATTCAACTCTAAATCTTACTACAAAAGAAAATGAAACGCAATATGAAGCATATAAAAATTTTGTTTATAATAAGAATGTTCAACTGCTTGGAACAGGAAGAGATTTGTTTAGAATTAACAACCTTAACAGCATTGGGCGAACTAATGCACTAATAACTCCAATTGACACTTACACCGATTTAATTCAATATTTAGGAATAATTAATTTAAACAAGACAACTCAAAACTTTATGAGTTTGGCCCTATCTGATAATTATCAAAAAACGCTAACTGATTACTCTTTGTTTAGTTCTAAATATAACAAATTATATTCAAGCGGAATATATAACGATATGGAAGATGCAATAATGAGTTGCAAAATTCCTAATTGTTTCAATGGATAATTTTGAGTTTGAAAAAAATATTCATTTAAAAGATTTTTGCACTTTCCACATTGGTGGAAAAGCAAAATTTTTGTTTGTTGCAAAAGACACTACCACTCTAATTAAAGTGTGCTCTTATGCAAAAGCACACAATATAAAGTATAAGATTATAGGTCTTGGCGCGAATCTTCTCTTTGAAGACAAGGGTTATAACGGGCTAATTATTGTTAATAAAACCAACGAAATTTTATTTAGAAAAAACAATGTTTTTGTTGATAGTGGTGTCAATGTTACTAACCTTATTATGAAATGTTATCTCCGCTCTCTTTCTGGTTTTGAGCGTCTTGCTGGAATTCCGTCAACTGTTGGTGGTGCGGTGGTTAATTCTCTTGGAGCGTTTAACACTAATTTTTCCGACTATGTTGAATATGTTGAGTGCTATCATAAATCTGATTTAACAAAAAAATTGAGATTAAGTCATGAAGAGTGCAAATTTGGTTACCGCG
>JAZLCR010000046.1:0-6736 GCA_045614345.1 Candidatus Onthoplasma sp. | reverse complement strand
AATAAGCATATCATCAAAAAAGAATGTGAAAATATTAAAAACAATTATGAATATTTAGAAAAATATATAAAAATCATCCAAAGCCAATATAATCTTGATAAAAAAACAATTGTTTTTGCATTAAATGGTGTTTTTGGAAATTTAAATAATGAACAAATAAATTTTATAAAATCATTTTATCCGGATATTATTAAGGAAAGATATGCGTATATTGATAGAGTCCTTTATAAATCATTAGTTATTGATCAAAATTATGTTTATGGCAAGAGCAAATGGGACAAGTTTTTGCTTAATCCATTGATTGCTTTTTGTGGCTTTTTATTTGTATTTTTCACAAGTTTTTATTTGATTTTTTTTCTCATTGGACCATGGATAAGTAGGGTTGAAGAGCTTGTTTTGAATACAATCTTGATTAATCCTATTATGAATTTTTTATATCTCACAACAGATAATATTTGGCTGATAGAGTTTGTTAAAAATGGAATTTTAGGTTCAGTTTTGACGGTCATACGTTTTATTCCTCAAGTTACACTATTGTTTATATTCTTATCAATTTTGGAAGATAGTGGAATCATTGCTCGTTTAGCATATGTGTTTGATGATTTTTTAAATTTTTTTGGTTTGAATGGAAAAGCGTTGTATATAATGCTGTTAGGCTTGGGGTGTAACACAATGAGCACAATCGCAACTCGAAATATGGGTGAAAAAAATTTAAAAATCAAATCGGCAATTATCAACCCTTATGTCAGCTGTATGGCTAGGCTTCCGGTTTATGTTTTGGTTGCCTCTGCATTTTTTGGCAAAAGATCTTTTCTTGTTGTTTTTGGTTTATATTTGCTTGGAATAATTGTGGCGATGATCATGTCGTTGGTTTTAAACAAAACCATTTTGAAAAGCAAAGTTCAAGAGCTTCTTCTTGAATTTCCCCCAATATTAAAAATAGACCTTGCACACATTTTAAAGGTTGGAAGAGCTAACGCTGTTGAGTTTTTGAAAAGAGTTTTCACGGTGATTCTAAGTTTTGGTATTATTGTTTGGATTTTAACTCACACAAAATTTAATTTAACTTACACAGAAACTATAACCGATAGCATTTTGTTTTTTATCGTAAGTCGAGTTTCATTTGCTTTTGCACCGATAGGATTAAACAATTTTGGAGTTGTCACTTCTTTAATTGTTGGTGTTTTTGCAAAAGAACTGATCGTTTCAACCATTGCGATCTGCAATAATGTTCAAACCGAACAGCTATTGCAAGCGAGTTTATTGTTTCCAACAAGCGTCATCAATTTCACACCAGCAAGTGCGGTTTCATTTTTAGTTTTTAGTTTGCTTTATAGCCCTTGTGTTAGCAATTTTGCAATGATTAAAAAAGAAACGGGCAAATTTTATATGTGGTTTAGTTTAATCAGTCAGTTCACAATTGCTTACATGTTAAGCTTCATAGTTTACCAAACTCTCACAAATGGAGTGGGGTTTGTCATCATAATTTTAATAATAATCACGCTCATTATGTTTGCGATCTATTTTATATGCAAACAATTTTCCAAAAAACGATGTTGTAAATGTTTTAGTTGTTGGTGCAACAAAAAAAGTTAAGAAAATTCTTAACTTTTAGTTTTAAATATTTATGACAGCCTCTTTGGAAGAAATAATATTCAATCTGGCATAGTCTATTTCTGCAAAAAGATTATAAATATCAAAATTGAGTTTTTCAGTTATGAGATTGTTTTTGTTAAGGATATCCTTAAAATAAATTAAGTCGCTTTTAACTTTTTCAAGTTCTTTCTGAGATTTGTGTTTTTTAGCGATTTCAAAATTTCTTTCTATTGAGTTAAATTTTATTCTCATTTCAAATCTTTTAATTAGTTTTTTAATCATATAAGCTCCTTAAAGTTTAATGTTTTAAAAATGATAATCTTCGCCTCTTCTAATTTCAATATCATCAATGATTTTAAAAAGTAAATCATTTACATCGTGTATTAAAGATGCAATTTTAGCTGTATCTTCATCTGATAGCTTTACGTTTTGTTTTATTTTTAAAAGATTTCTAATTATTGTGTGCGCTTCAATTCTTGCAACAAGTAAGTCAATCTTGTTTTTCTCATAATCTTCTTTGAGTTGATTGAAATTAACTTTTAAAATTTCTAAATGATTGATATCTATCTTCATATTTTTCCTTAAATTTCATTTTCGTTTGATGAATAATATTCTTCTTTTATTTGAAGTTCAATTTCTTTTTCAATTGCACAAATTAATTTTTTTATGTCAGCAAGTAATTTAACTAACTCTTCTTTGTCAAATCTGCTACAAGTAAGAGTATCGTTCATTTTGAATTCTGATGTTGAATATAGCAAATCGCTCGCAGCCTTTTTCAAAAGATATAAATCAATAGACTGATTGTCAAAATCGTTTTTTATAGTTCTATAAATTGCTTGAAATGATACAATTTGTTCTGCAACTTCACTCATAATACTCTCCTATAAAGATTTTTCGTTTTCTAAATCTTCTTTAACTGATGAATTTAATGTTTTAATATCATCTAACATTGTGCATTGTAATTTTGAAGTTTCTTGTTCAATTTGGCCTTGAATATCGTATAAATATTGTTTTAATTGCTTAATTAAAATGCGTAATTGATCGATCACAAATTTATTTTTTTCTAACAAAGTCAATTTCACAGTTTCAGATAACAATTCCTCAACTTCCCATTCTGCAAATAAAAGTGGTTTGCCAAGGCAGACTTCTTCCTTAATATCTTCAAATTTATCATTTATTTCATCAATTTTAGTTTTAATCATAAAAACTCCTGTTGGTTGAATTATATCATAAAACATAAATTTGTCAATATGTAAAAAATAACATATAATAAAGAATTTATAAAAAACCATTGAAAATATTTAAGTTGTTTGTTATAATATAAATATTATGAAAAAACCATTAGTGGCAATTGTTGGAAAACCAAATGTTGGCAAATCTACGTTTTTCAACAAAATTGCAGGAAGTAAGATTAGTATTGTTGAAGATGTCCCAGGTGTTACTAGGGATAGAATTTTTGCCAACGCAGAATGGTGTGGATACCAATTCCAAATTGTTGACACGGGTGGTCTAGACTTTGGAAAAGATGATGAAATTAATAAAAGAATCATAGAACAAGCAAATTTGGCAATTGATTTGGCTGATGTTATTATTCTTTTTGTTGATGGGAAAGAGGGTATGACTCAACACGATATGGAGGTTGCAACGCATCTTAGAAGAGCAAAAGCACCAAAAGTTGTGGCAGTTAACAAGTTGGATAATTATCAACTTGAAAAAACCTATGAATTCTATGAGTTGGGCTTGGGAGATCCAATGGCCATAAGTGCAGAACATAGTAAAGGAATCGGGGATCTACTTGATGAAGTGGTTAAACACTTAAAGAA
The DNA here is from genome assembly GCA_045614345.1 of Candidatus Onthoplasma sp. Classification (GTDB taxonomy): domain Bacteria; phylum Bacillota; class Clostridia; order Christensenellales; family UBA1242; genus Onthoplasma. The sequence goes on along the minus strand of JAZLCR010000046.1, from coordinate 3,317 downwards.
AATAGATCTCACTGAGGATGAAGAAACTGTTAAAATTGCGCTAGTTGGAAAGCCAAATGCTGGAAAAAGTTCAATCACTAACAAACTTTTGGGTGAAGATAGGGTTGTGGTGAGTTCGGTTGCTGGAACAACACGAGATGCAATTGATTCTCCATTTAGATGGAACAACAAAGATTATGTTTTGATTGACACCGCTGGGCTTAGGAAAAAGGCAAGAATTGAACCTGACAGCATTGAAAGATATAGTGTTATCAGAACTCTCAATGCAATTGAGAGATGTGATGTGGCTGTTTTGGTGATTGATGCGAGTGCGGGTTTGACAGAACAAGATGTTAAAATTGCGGGTTTAATTCACGAACAAGGCAAGCCAAGTGTTATTGTTATCAACAAATGGGATTTGGTTGAAAGAAATGAGGCAACAAGAAAAGCGTTTGAAAAACAATTTGAAACAGATTTGGCTTTTATGAAATACTTTGTAACATTGTATGTTTCATGTGAAACGGGGCAAAGAATTGGTCAAATCATGGAAAAAGTAAATTATGTTCTTGAAAATGCAAGGCGTGAAATTCCAATGTCACTTTTCACAAATGTATTGCTTAACGCAATTAGCACAACTGAACCTCCAGCAAAAAATGGTAAAAAGGTTAAAATATTGTATGGGCAACAAGCAACAATTAGTCCGCCAACCTTCACAATTTACTGTAACCATGCGGAACTTATTGAAAATTCATATATGAGATATTTGGAAAATAGTTTCCGTAGGGCTTGGGATTTTAAAGGAACACCAATCAAAATTCAATTTAAAAATAAATCGGATAATTAAAAAGAAGACATGTCTTCTTTTTTTTATTGCAAAACAAATTATGTCAAAATAAGTGTTTAAAATCATTTGCTAAATTAAACAAAGTTTGGTATTATCATTTTGAATCTAAAAAGAGGGTGTTATGAATTACTTGTATTATGTTATTTTGGCTGTGGTGTCATACTTTGTTGGAAATTTTAGCTCAGCAAGAGTTGTTGCAAAGTTTAAGCATGATGATATCACAAAATATGGTAGTGGAAACCCTGGAACGCTCAATACTTGGCGAGCTTTTGGCTTTTGGGCAGGAATAATCACTTTTGTTTTGGATATGGTAAAAGGGTTGATTCCAACACTTATTGCTTATATTGCATTTAAAGATATTGCAGGCTGCTCAAGAGAAGTTGCTGTTTATGTTGCGGGATTTTCGGTTATTTTAGGCCATATTTTCCCAGTTCTATATAATTTTAAGGGAGGGAAGGGTATCGCAACAAGCATAGGAACCTTCCTTATTGCAAACTGGTGGCTTAGTTTAATTTCATTTGCTATTATGATTGTTGGAATGCTTTTCATAAAATATGCATCAATATTCACAATTGGATTTGTTGTTGTGCTAAGTCTTGTTGAAATATGTTTGTGCAGTCCAGCAAATTGGATTAACTATATATTAATTAGCGGAATATTACTACTTGTTTTGTATGCACATAGGGCTAACATAGCGCGATTAATTAAAGGTAAAGAAAACAAAACTGAATTGTTAGCAATGCTAAAAGGAATTACAAAAAAGAAAAAAAACACAGCTAAAACTGGTGAAATAGAGAAATAAAAAAACACCCAAACGGGTGTTTTTTTCAATATTTAGATGCTGTTTGTGTTCATGCCAGATAAAACCAAAGTTGAATGAAAATGATCTTGATATTCCTCAATTCTACCCATTAAAAATCTTCTCCAATTTTTGAGAATTAAATCAAATATAGTATCATCAATCTTTAACCAATCTTCTTCTGTTGCTGCAACATAGATTGAGTGGTCTAATAGTTTAATTGGAACTATAAGCTTTTTCCCCAAGTGTTTAAGAGTTATGCAAGATTTTTCATTCTTGTAATTATATTTTGCAGTAAAATAATATCCGTTTGTTTTAAAATCTGGATCTTCGTTCAAATTTTCACAAAATTCTCTAATACAATCTTTAGATATTGTTTTGGCATAACTTCCACTTTCTGTTCCAACGTTAAGTTGAGTTTCATCGCCAAAAGCAAAAACTAAGCGCTTGTTTGTTTCAGAATTCATAAATTTATCTCCCCTTTTTCAAAGTGTGTGTGGATTTTATCATCACTTTTGATGTTTGTCAATATCAAAATTATGCAAATATTGTCATATATTATCGAAAATCTCGATTTTTTTTAAGTTGCAAACTAAAAACTAATGTGTTATAATGTAAAACATAAAACAAAACAATAAAAGAAGGAGAATAAAATTGTTAGATACGCATTGTCATCTTAATGATAACCAATTTAATGGAGAGCTTGACCAAATTGTCAACAACTTTTTGTCGGCTGGAGTTGAAAAGGCAATATGCGTTGGTTGTGACACCATTTCAAACAAAAAGGCTCATGAAATTGCTCAAAAATATGAAAGCGTATATTACACAGTTGGTTTCCATCCGGATGATTGTGATAAATATGATGAAAAAGAAGTAATTAATTATTTGGAACAAAATGATAAAAAGTTGGTAGCAATCGGCGAAATTGGGCTAGATTATTTTCACAATAAAGAGAATAAAGAAGAGCAAAAACGAGTGTTTGTAAGCCAAATTGAAATTGCAAAACAATATAATTTGCCAATTGTTATTCATTGTAGAGATGCTTATGGTGACACGTTGGAAATTTTGAAACAAAATGCACCTTTTAAATTTGGTGCAGTTATGCATTGCTATAGCGGAAGTTGGGATTTTGCCAAAGAGTTGCTGAAATTAGGGGTTAAATTTTCATTTACGGGAACTGTAACCTATAAAAATGCAAAAAATGTGCAGGAAGTAGCCAAAAACCTGCCATCAGATACGTTTTTCTTTGAAACAGATAGCCCATATTTAACACCAACACCATATCGAGGCAAAAGAAATGAGCCCAAATATGTGGTTGAAATTGCCAAATTTGTGGCGGATTTAAGAAATATAAGTTTTGAAGAACTAGTAAAAAGGGCTGACAAAACAGCTAAAAAGTTCTTTAAAATAGATTAAACAAGGATCTTCTCATTCTTGTTTTTTATTCTTTGGCAAAAAAATCTAAAAAATTTTCAAATAGGGTATTGACAAACTCGAAAATCATGTTAGAATATAATCGTCAGCTTGGTCAGATGGTCGCAAGTTAAATGTAAGGTTTAATTTGAGGAAAGTCCGAGCTTCACAGAGCAAGGTGCTTGCTAACGGCAAGTCGAGGCGACTCGAAGGAAAGTGCAACAGAAAATAACCGCTATACCCCTGAGCAGGTTTTTAGTAAGGATGAAAAGGCGAGGCAAG
>JAZLCR010000045.1:0-11769 GCA_045614345.1 Candidatus Onthoplasma sp. | reverse complement strand
TCTCTTATATTCTTCTGTTTCTAAACCATCTAATTCTTGAGCTTCACTAATCATACCCAAAGTACAAGTTGTTAAAACTTGAGTTTGACCACGAGTGAACACGCCTGAACCATGAACTCTTGGAAGTAGTCCAACTTCATTCCAAATTGGACGAATTTCATGAGTTTTTCTTCCGTCTGGACGAATGTTTTTATATAAAATCTTGTGACGAACAAGTTCTTTTTTCATATTGTATAAAACTTGTCCAACAGCTTTCATGTTGTCTGGATAAATTTCTGCAAAGTGTTCACTAACTTCTGCTTCTAATTCATCTTCTAAATCTTGACGAACATCTCTATCATAACATTCGAACACTTTTTCAACTTTTGCACTTGCATATTCACGAACAGCAGCATTGATTTCATCTGGAATATAATCATATTCAATATTTGGATTTGCAAGTTTTCCTTCTTCTCCAAATACGTCTTTCATAATTGTTTCAATGAAAGCAACTTGCTTTTTAATTTCTTCGTGAGCGAACATGATTGCGTCAAGCATCAATTCTTCACTAACTTCTTTTGCGCCTGCTTCAACCATTAAAATGGCTTCTTTTGTTCCACTAACAACCAAATCAATTGAACTGTTGTTGAGTTGTTCAACTGTTGGGTTAACAATAAACTTACCATCAACACAAGCCACTTTAACTGAACCTGTTGGACCAGCAAATGGAATGTCACTAATTGATAATGCAACTGATGAACCGAACATTGCCAATGTTTCTGGAGCAATATCTGGATCAACTGATAATGGAGTTGCAACGATTGTAACATCATTATAAAATCCTTTAGGGAATAAAGGACGCAAAGGTCTATCAATCAAACGACTTTTCAAAATTGCATTGTCGCTTGCTCTGCCTTCTCTTTTCTTCCAGCCACCTGGAATTTTACCAACACTATACATTTTCTCTTCGTAATCTACTCCGAGAGGGAAAAAGTCCATACCTGGACGAGGAGCCTTAGCCATTGTTGCGTTAACCATAACAACAGTGTCACCACAACGAATAATACAGTGACCGCTTGCTTGACCACAGTATCTTCCTAGTTGAACAACAACTTCTCTGCCTCCTATTTCTGTTTTGTAACTTACTTCTTTCATTTTTTTTCTCCTTAAATTAACCGGACATATTATATCACACAAAATTAATTCGGTCAAGTAACTTTTATTTGGTTCATTATAATATTTTTAATCATATCTTAACTCTCTAAATGTAATTTTGCTGGCCTAATGCATAATTGAATTTCAACTAATTCGCTTTACTTAATCACAAATTAATGCTAAAATTTGCATAACATAAATGGAGGGATTATGATACTTTTAACTGGCGGACTTGGTTATATTGGAAGTCACACAGCCGTTGAACTTTTAAATAACGGACATGAAATAATCATTGTTGATGATTTATCTAACAGCAAAATTGAAACTGTTGACAAAATTAAACAAATAACAGGAAAAGATTTTAAGTTTGTTCAAGCAGACCTAAAAGATTACTCTTTAACTGAAAAAATATTTGAAGAAAATAAAATATCGGCAATAATTCATTTCGCAGGTTTTAAAGCAGTTGGCGAGTCCGTTAAAATCCCAATTTCTTATTATGAAAATAATTTGGGAAGCACTTTAAACTTACTAAAATGCATGGAAAAATTTTGTGTTAATAATCTTGTTTTCTCTTCAAGCGCAACAGTTTATGGAACAAATGAGATTATGCCACTTAAAGAAGATTTCCCAACAGGAGCAACAAACCCTTATGGCAGAACAAAGCTCTTCATTGAAGAAATCTTAAAGGATTGTCAAAATGCAAATTCGAATTTTAACATTGCAATTTTAAGATACTTCAATCCAATTGGCGCACACGAAAGCGGACTAATTGGCGAAGATCCAAACGGAATCCCAAACAATTTGATGCCATACATCACAAAGGTTGCAACAGGCAAACTTAAAGAACTTTCAATTTTTGGAAATGACTATCCAACCAAAGATGGAACCGGAGTTAGAGATTACATTCATGTTTGCGATTTGGCTGTCGGTCATGTTTTGGCTCTTAACAAACTCAAACAAAATCCAGGGGTTTTCATTTGCAATCTTGGAACTGGTAAAGGTTATAGCGTTTTAGAAATTGTTAACACATTTAACTACGTTAATGGTGATTTGGTAAAATTTAAATTTGTGGAACGCAGGCCAGGTGACATTGCAACATGTTATGCCGACACAACAAAAGCAAAACAAGAACTGAACTTTGTTGCAACCAAAACATTGGAAGACATGTGTAAATCTAGTTATGAGTTTGAGAAAAATAATAAATAAAAAACTAGCGCAGCTAGTTTTTTGTTTTTCTAAAATGTTATTTGTGGCTCAATTCCAAACAATTTTTCGTAATCTGCCCAAAGATCGTTATATGCTTTGACTGTTCCAATATCAACAAATTCACCGTTCCACGTCCAAGCATATGCAAGAGTGTTTTTCATTAGATATGAACCAAAATATCCTAATGCGTCTTTGGCCTTTGGATCATTCTTATTTTCTTCTAAGAATGTATCGATAAGTTCAAAATTCTCGCCTGGCATAAGATATAAAGCAATTGCACCCATATTTGAGTCAACATCAACACCGCTTAACAATGGCTTTTCAACCATTTCAACAATTCTGTTAGAATGATCTGTTTTGAGCATTGCAAAACCTCGCTTAGCATCCTCCAACTCTTCATCTTTAAATGTTTTTGCAACAAAAACAGTTGGATTTACATTTTGAGCTTTCTGTGTTTCATAATAATCAACAACCTCAATCAAATCAAAGTCAAAATAATTATCCCCTGCAATTATCATAATTTCATCATAATTAATGCCATGAATTTCCATTTGATCTTTAAGCCACTTTAGTCCACCATTTGCTCCAAGTCGATTCTCATTGCATGTTGACCCATCATTAAATAACGTCATATTTAATGCATTTGGTGTTTCTTTTTTATAATTATTGCACGCGTTCACCATTTGTGAATAATATTTTTCGTTTGTTAAAATAACCACTTCATCAAAAACAATTTTTCCATAAGAATTGGTTTTGTTAATTTTATCTAAGATGAAATAGAATATTGGTTTTATCTTACCATTTTCATCATAAACTTCTAATAATGTTTTTGCTCTACCTTTGGCAACTTCTTCAATTCTTGTTCCAAATCCTCCAACTAATACAATAGCTTTCATATTTGCTCCTTCTCTTTAGTGTTTTCTTGAAATTAACATATAATTAATTATTTTGTCAACCTATTCAATATATAAGTAGTACAACATAATTTTTCAACACCATCAAAATAAAACTAAAAGTAATAACTCCCAGGATTGCAAACAAAATGAAAAACAATGTTTTGCTTTCCCTAAACGAACAACTTTTTTTAAAGTAATCAAAACGATTTGTTAAATTTGATAATTCTAAAGTTATTAATATGAATATTGACCAAATAAAAATATCGTAAATTAATAACAATATTGCAAAAATAAAACAATTTAAAAAACCATATATCAAAATCAAACTAACAAGAATGACAACTTGACTATACACTAAGTATAAGTAAAAGGCAATTGCCACCGGGATCAAAAAACTTTTTTTGTTGCAAATCAAAACAATAATAAAAAACACCATCAAACTCATACTCATATTGAATATTAGCGACACTAATCCACATTCACCTTTTAGAAATTTGATATATGCAATTTTCGACAAATCAACACTAAAAACATCGCCATCAAAATTAATCGAAGCAACCACACCCAAAACAATTGCCACCAAGGATAAAATCAAAATGATAAAAAGATATCCCCTTTTCCTTCTAACACAATCGAATAATTCAACAAAAAAGTTATTCATATTTATTAATATGAAATTTTTTGTTTTTTTAGTTATAATTTAACAATAATGTAATATGCTTCATACTATGCAGTAGATAGTTTAAGCTATCTATAAAAGGAGAAAATTTTGAACAACTGTAATGATTTTAATAATTCTAACAACAATTGTTGCAATCGCCCATTCTCTCCAATTTGGCGAAACAATAATAACAATATCGACAGAATAATTTTCACAAGCATTCCTGGTCCTGTTGGACCTCAAGGTCCTCAAGGCCCACGTGGTCCTCAGGGATTACCCGGTCCAGCAGGCGCAACTGGTCCACAAGGTCCTCAGGGGCCAATTGGTTTAACTGGTGCAACTGGTCCACAAGGACCTGCTGGAGCAACAGGAGCAACCGGACCTGCTGGTCCACAAGGCGAAACAGGACCACAAGGGCCTCAAGGAATTCAAGGTGAAATAGGCCCTGTTGGTCCACAGGGGCCGCAAGGTGAAGTTGGTCCGCAAGGTCCTGCAGGTCCTCCTGGAACCACCGCAAGTTTTGGCTCATTTTATACGGATACAACTCAAACTGTAACTAACGATTCTTTTCCTCTAACAACAACGCTATCTTCTAGCAACATGACTTTAGATCCAACAACTGGAGTGATAACATTAACTAACGCTGGGACTTATTTGGTTGAATATGGTGTGTATGCAACAGATGCAGCCGCAACAGACACTGTTTCAATTTTCTTAAATGGAACCGAAGTTGCTGGAACACAAAGAACTCTAGAAAACAACACAATAACAAGTGGAAGTGCAATAATTAATGTTCCAACTGCAACAAGCACACTTAACATTCAAATAAATTCTGCAGGTGCTGTTACATTTGCAGATGCAACAGGTGTTGAAGGATATTTAACAATCACACAAATTGCTTAAACAACAAAAAAACTAGGCACCGCCTAGTTTTTTGTTTCAATGTTTTCAATTAAGAACATTTTTTTGAATTGTTCATTTTTATTGAATAATTCATCAAAGGTTCCGCTTGCTGTTATTTTGCCATTTTCAAGGAAATGAATTGTGTCAACATTTCTAATTGTTGACAGTCTGTGAGCCACAATAACAATTGTGTGTTGACCTTTCATGTTTTCAATGCTTTCTTGAATTTTACTTTGAGCAAAGTTATCAAGCGAACTTGTGCTTTCATCAAACAAGATGATTTTGCTTTCTTTAAGTAGTGCTCTTGCAATTGCAAGACGTTGACGTTGACCACCACTTAATTTAACGCCAGATTCTCCAACCATAGTATTTAAACCTTTTGGCATCGCCTTAACATCTTCATCAAAGCTAGCTCGTTTAAGCACTTCCCACAATTCTTCTTCTGTTGCATCTTTTTTAATCAACAATAAGTTTTCCTTTATGCTCATATCAAAAATATAAGGAAATTGATTAATGAGTGAAATATTTTCTCTCAAACTAATTTTACTAATTTCTTTAATGTTTATTCCGTCAATTTTAACTTCACCATTATCAACATCATTAAGTTTTGAAATAAGCGATAAAATTGTTGATTTTCCACTTCCACTTTTCCCAACAAATGCAACCGTTGAGTTTGGTTTAATGGTAAATGACAAATCTTTAAAAATTGGTTCTTTTTTTATTCTTTCGATTTTCTTTTTCTTCTTTGAAATTTTTTCATCATTTTCTTTTTCTTTCATTTCAACATAAGCAAATTCAACTTTTTTAAATTCAATTTTTCCTTTGATGTTTTTTAATTCTTTATCTCCAAACTTTTCTGCAGGATATAAATTTTCATCATACAAACTAAACATACGTGAATTGCTTATTGAAATTTGGGTGAAAGTTTTCATTATAGAACCAACATTCCAAACAAAGCCATACAGTTCGTTCTTATACGAATAAAGCAAAATGTATGTTGCCATTGTTAAAATGTTTTCTTTCATTAAATAAATTCCAAGAGCCAAAACGAAAATTCCAAACACCTCTAAAACAACATTTCTTGAATTCCAAACACTTGTATCTTGAATGTCTTCTTTATACTTTTGCTTTTGAAATTGTTCAAACGAATTATCAATTGTTTCATAAAGTTCGTTTTCCAAACCCAATGCTTTAATATCCGTTTCGCTTTCAATTGTTTCTTTTACTAGCGAATAAGTTTTATCATTGATTTTCTTAGTTTTCGCAATATTCTTTTTGTTGAGTTTCCTTCTATATAATTCCACCGCAAAACTCAAAATCAACATAACAATATATAAAATTCCAATAATCCAGTGAAGTGAAATTATATAAATTATAACCACAGTTTGCGAAATGATTTGAACGATAATATCAATGAGCGAACTCATCTTTCCAAGAACTTCTTTTGGGTCGTCCATAATTCTTTGAATGAATGTTCCCGAGTTGTTGTCTGAGAATGTGCTTGTTGCCAAGCAGAAACTACGTTTTGTTAAATCTTTGGCAATTTCTTTCCACATAATATTTGAATATTTATAGTAGATATATGCATTTATCCACCAGCAAATCCTTCCAGAGATCATACATGTTCCGGCAATAATTAACAATCGAATACTTTCAACAAAATTGCCAACTGTTATCTTTGCCAAAAAGTTTGCAAAAAGAAGCGTTGTTGCTGTTGAAAAAACACAAGCAAAAACCGCTGATAAAATTTCAAACAAAACTGCAATTTTATGTTTCTTTAAATATAAGCCTATGCCTATTTTATTTTTTATTTTTTTCATAAAAAAAATCCTCCCATGCAAATTCTGCTTACGTGAAAGGACAACAAGATCGACAAAAACAAGCCCTAATAAATTACAAAATTATTTTGCAATTTCACATAAGCATATTAAATTATTTAATTGACGTTTAAACATTAATCTGCTCATGTTTTAGAGCCCTCCTTTTAGTTTGATTATTTTTATTCTATTCTTAAATTTTTGATTTGTCAATAGTTTTTTAAATTTTAATCAATTTTTTATTTTAATTTTTATTTATAAAATATTTTAATTGTTTAATAAAAGTGTTGTAAAAACAACAATAAAAGTGTTATCATTGTGCTATACTAACATGGCAAAGAAATCTATCTTCTTTGTTTGACTGAAATTAAAAGGGGTACAAATGAATAACGAAATTTTAGAATGGAAAAATTTCAAAGGTGAAACATGGAAACAAGAGATTAATGTTTCTGCCTTTATTGATGATAACTTTACAGAATACACAGGTGACGATTCTTTCCTCCAAGGAAAATCAAAGAAAACAAATGCTGTTTGGTATAAGTGTGAAAAACTTCTTGAAAAAGAAATGAAAAAAGGACTGCTTGATGTTGATCTTAAAACTTTTTCGGGCATAAACACTTTTAAACCAGGATATATTGATAAATCAAATGAAGTTGTTGTTGGACTTCAAACAGATAAACCATTAAAGAGAATTGTTAATGTTTATGGCGGGCTTAGAATGGCTCATCAGGCTCTTCAAGCATACGATAAAACCATGGACAAGGATATGGAAAACATATTCGCTCAAGGAATTAGAAAAACTCACAACGATGGCGTTTTTGATGTTTACACTCCTGATATTAGAAAAGCAAGAAGTGCGGGACTCTTAACAGGACTTCCCGATGCTTATGGTCGTGGAAGAATTATCGGAGACTATCGACGTGTTGCATTATATGGAATTGATAGACTGATTGCCGAAAAGAAAGCAGATATGCTCAGACCAAACTTACTTTCTGTTGACACTGAAGAACTAATTCGTCTTCGTGAAGAAACAAGTGAACAAATCCGCGCGCTTGAAAAAATTAAAGAAATGGCAAAAGGTTATGGTTTTGATATATCTCGACCTGCTAACAATGCAAGAGAAGCTTTCCAATGGACATATTTTGCTTATCTTGCTGGCGTTAAAGAAAACAATGGTGCTGCAATGAGTTTGGGTAGAGTTTCAACTTTCCTTGATATCTATCTTGAAAGAGATTTAAAATCAAAAACAATAACTGAACAAGAAGCTCAAGAGTTGGTTGATCAATTCACAATCAAACTACGTTTGGTTCGCCATTTAAGAACTCCTGATTATGACGAAGTGTTTGCTGGAGATCCAACATGGGTTACTGAAGCAATCGGTGGAATGCTTAATGATAAAAAAAGTTTGGTAACAAAAAATTCATTCAGATTCTTACACTCACTCATTAACTTGAATCCAAGTCCTGAACCAAACTTAACAGTTTTGTGGTCAACAAAACTTCCTGAAAACTTTAAAAAATATTGCGCAAAAATTTCAATCTTAACAGATTCAATTCAATATGAAAGCGACGATGCAATGCGCCCACTTTATGGTCACGACTACGCAATTGCATGTTGCGTTAGCGCAATGAAGGTTGGAAAACAAATGCAATTCTTCGGAGCTCGTTGCAACCTTGTTAAAGCTCTTCTATATGCAGTTAATGGTGGAGTTGATGAAAAAAGTGGAAAACTTGTTGTTGAAGGTTTTAATCCAATAACAGACAAAACGCTCAACTATGAAAAAGTTAAAAAAGCTTATTTTGATATCCTCGATCGCATTGCAAAAACTTATGTTGACGCAATGAATATCATTCACTACATGCATGATAAATATGCATATGAGGCAGGTCAAATGGCTTTGCATGACACTTTTGTTGAACGTCTTATGGCTTTCGGAGTGGCTGGACTTTCAGTTGCAACAGACTCACTTTCTGCAATCAAACATGCAAAAGTTAAACCAATTAGAAATGAACAAGGAATCGCCGTTGACTTTGATGTTAGTGGAGATTTCCCTAAATATGGAAACGATGATGACAGCGTCGACTCAATTGCTGTTGAAATTGTAACCCACTTTATCAATTGTTTAAAGAAAAATAACTTATACCGTGATGCAAAACACACTCTCTCTGCACTGACAATTACATCTAACGTTATGTATGGCAAGAAAACAGGCTCAACTCCAGATGGCAGAAAAGCGGGCGAACCTTTTGCTCCAGGCGCAAACCCAATGCATGGTCGTGACACTAGTGGTGCTTTGGCAAGTTTAAACAGTGTTGCAAAAATTCCTTATTGCGATGTGTGTCAAGATGGTGTTTCCAACACTTTCTCAATTGTGCCAAATGCTCTTGGAAAAAATGAAAAAGCTCAAATTAAGAATTTGGTTGGAATCTTGGACGGCTACTTCAAACAAGGTGCCCAACATATAAACGTTAATGTTTTAAATCGTGAAATGCTGATCGACGCAATGAACAATCCATATAAATATCCAAATTTAACAATTCGCGTTTCAGGTTACGCTGTTAACTTCAACAAACTTAGCCGTGCACACCAAGAAGAAGTTATTGCAAGAACTTTCCATGAGAAAATTTAAGGATGCTCACTTGTTGCCCTCACATAACAAATTCGCTAAGATGTTTGGGCAATCAAGTTTCGCATTAAAAAGACAGGTTATATAATTTAAGAATGTTATCTTAAATAATTAGATAAGTTAAAATATTTCATAAAAGGGGTTATATGAAATTAACAAAAAAAGATGAAGAATTAATTGAAATTGCAGCCAATGTTGTTAAAAACAACTGTGATATTTATAGTGAACTTAATCACCACGTTGCCTGTGCTTTAAGAGTTAAATCTGACAAAGTTTATGTTGGAATGAATTTAAAAAGCTCTCATTCCGTTTGTGCTGAACAGGTTGCAATCGGAAATGCTTTTGCTTTCGGTGCTCGTGAATTTAAAACAATTGTTGCTGTTCAGTTGGGTAATGATGGGATTGCTAGAGTGGTTTCTCCTTGTGGTTTATGCAGATACATTTTTAACAAAATGGATTTGAACTTTAATGTTATTGTTCCAGATGGAAAACAACTCATAAAAGTTAAGGTTAAGGATCTTCTTCCTTTTCCATATGTTAGACAAGAATAATTATGATGAAAGGTATTATTAATTCAATTGAAACATTAGGAACACTAGACGGACCAGGAATCAGGTTCGTTGTGTTTTTCCAAGGTTGTAAGTTAAGATGCTTATATTGCCACAATCCTGAAACATGGGATTTGAAAGGTGAATCAATTGAAATTTCTCCACTCAAACTTGTGGAAAAAGTGGAAAAGTATAAAAACTATTTTGGTGAAGATGGTGGTGTTACATTCTCTGGTGGTGAACCACTTCTCCAACCCGAGTTTTTACTCGAATGTTTGCGTCTTTGCAAAGAAAAAAACATTCACACTTGTTTAGACACGGCAGGATTTGGATTTGGTGACTATGAAGAAATTTTAAAATACACCGATCTTATTATTCTTGACGTTAAGGCAGTTGAAAGCGATGAATATACTCGCATCACCGGTCAAAAAATATCAAAGTTTTATGAATTTTTAGAGGCAGTTCAAAAATACAATAAAAAGTTGTGGCTCCGTCAAGTTATTGTTCCAAACATAAACGATAACAAAGCTCATATTTTAAAATTAAAAGAATTTGCAAGCAAACTTAAAAATGTGGAAAAAATTGAACTTCTTCCATACAAAACAATTGGCGTTCATAAATATAAAACTTTAAACTTAAAATATCGTCTTGATGGCGTCAAAGAATTAAGTGAAGAAAAATTAGATGAATTAAATAAATATTTAAAAAACTAGCATTGTCGCTAGTTTTTTATTTCACATATGACAGGCAAATGATCACTATATTCTAAATCTATGATATCACAATAAGTTAAATTCCTCGAAAGTTCTTCACTCATTAAAATATAATCAATTCTATATTTCCAACCCTTATGGTTTGGATCTATTCTAGATCTATAACTTCTCCATGTATATTCAACTTTTTCAGGATTAAAATGTCTAAATGAATCAATCATATTCAAATCCAACAATTTACCAAACGCCGCCCTTTCAATAGGCAAAAACACAGATTTGTTTCTACATTCTTTTGGATTTGTTAGATCTATTTCATTGTGTGCGATATTAAAATCTCCAACACAAATAACTCTATATTCCTTTTGTATTTTTTTAAGATAGTTGTTGAGCGCCTCCAAATATTTCATTTTAAAATCGAGCCTGCTATTACCATTGGGGATGTAAGAATTAACAATGGCAATATCACCAAGAACTATTGTTGTTGTCCTTCCTTCATTGTCACTCCAAAATTCTCCCATATCATAAAATATTTTATCAGGTTTTATTTTGGTTAAAGTTAACGTTCCGGCATATCCAGCCACTTCACCACAGTTATATATTGCATGATAGTCCGTTAAATCAATATTATCATTCTCTCCAAACAAATTCATTTGCTTTTTTGAGTTTAATAAAATCTCTTTCGTTAAATTTTCATTACATCTAACTTCTTGAAAGCAGTAAACATCTGAACCAAAATCATTCACCCACTCTAAAATTCCCAACTTTTGTGCCGCTCTAATCCCATTAATATTATAACTAACTATTTTCATATTCATATTATATCACAAAATCAAAAATATTGCATTAAAAAAACAGGTTAATTCCTGTTTTAATTGTCAACCATCCAATCAATATAAACGCCGTAACCTCTTGTTGGATCATTCACAAAAACATGAGTGACTGCTCCAACAATTTTTCCATTTTGAACAATCGGACTTCCACTCATGCCCTGAATTATACCGCCAGTTTTTTCAAGAAGTTCTTTGTCAATTACTTTAATTGTCATGCTTTTATCATCCGCTGAATTCTGTTTGTTTGCCTTAATAATTTTAATGTCGTAAGCCTTAACGCCCTCGTTGTCTATGTTACAATAAATTTTTGCATCTCCCAAATGAACGCTCAATCTTCCGCCAAGCGTTGCTGTTCTATCTGCATCAATCATTGTTTTATTTAAAATGTTCCCATAAACGCCATATTTACAATTTGTGTCAGCAAGCCCTATTGAA
>JAZLCR010000044.1:0-4181 GCA_045614345.1 Candidatus Onthoplasma sp. | reverse complement strand
ATTAAGCTTTAGCTAAAATAATTTAGATCAAATTATTAAGTCGAAAAATAATTTATAAAGGAGAAAAACATGAAAGTTAAAATGTTAGGTCGTCCAACTGAAGAAAGATTAGCTATTATGAGAAACCAAGCAACTGATCTTCTTTGGAAAGGTAAAATCCAAACAACTCTTGCAAGAGCTAAATCTTTAAAGAGTTATGTTGAAAAACTTTTAACTCTTGCTATTAACAGTTATGAAGATGTTGTTACAGTAACAAAATATTCAGTTAATGCAAAAGGTGAAAAAGTTGCTCGTGAAGTTATGAATGATGGTCCTAAAAAACTTGCTGCTAGAAGAAAAATTATGGCTAAAGTTTATTCTGTTAAAGAAGAACGTAAACCAGGTGAAAAGAAAGCAGATTTCATAGCTAGAACAGAAAATATTAAACATCCCCTTTTGGAAAAAATCTTTAACATTTATGCACCAAAGTATGATGCAAGAGCTAAAGAATTAGGCCAAAGAGGTGGATACACTCGTATCCTTAAAGTTGGTATCCGTAAGGGAGACAACGCAGAAATGGCTATCATCGAGTTAATTTAATTAACTTAGTGAGAGACATTGAGAATTATATGGAACTTGTTTCCATACAACGCTGAGATGGCAATTATCGAATTAATCTAATTAAATTAATTCAAAACTAAAGTATATGATGATTTAAGCATTGCTCCCATGAAAGACAAATCGCAGATTTAAGCATCGTGTTGAGCAAAAGACAAACCTAAATATATGATAAAAAATGACCAAGACAATTGGTCGTTTTTTTGTGAAAATTGGTCAATAAATTTCCTAAATCTATTGACAATTTGGTTGCAATTTATTATAATAAATTCGTATTGTACAAAATGCTGCTTTGTTAATACTTGGCATATGCCAAAAGAGGTTGCTTTAAAAATTTTATAAGGAGGAATAAACATGCCTACAGTTAATCAATTGGTTAGAAAAGGTAGAAAACCAGAACAAACAAAATCTCAATCAATTTTGTTGGAAGAATGTCCACAAAAAAGAGGTGTTTGTTTGACTGTTACAACAACAACACCTAAAAAACCAAACTCAGCTTTACGTAAAATCTGTAGAGTTCGTCTTTCAAATGGTAAGGAAACAACTTGCTATATTCCAGGCGAAGGACACAACTTGCAAGAACACAACGTAGTTTTAGTGCGTGGCGGACGTGTGCCTGATCTTCCAGGTGTTAGATATCACGTTGTTCGTGGTGCATTGGATACTGCTGCTGTTCAAAAACGTAAACAAGGTAGAAGTAAATATGGCGCTAAGAGACCTAAATAGGCCATAGCACTTACATTATGAAATTTTAAAAATATTATTTTAGTTAAATTTTGAAAAGGAGAAAATTATGTCAAGAAGAAATGCGGCTATAAAACGTGAAGTTTTAGCAGATCCATTGTACAACTCAACTTTAGTTACAAAGATTGTTAACCAAGTTATGTTAGATGGTAAGAAAGGTATTGCTCAATCAATCGTTTACACTGCAATGACTAAGGCTAGTGAAAAAGTTGGTGAAGAAGCTTTAACAGTTTTAACAACAGCAATTGAAAACATCAAACCAAAACTTGAAACTAAAGCAAGACATGTTGGAGGCGCTAACTATCAAGTTCCAATGGAAGTTAGACCTGAAAGACAACAAACTTTAGCAATTCGTTGGTTGGTTATGTGTGCTAGAAAGCGTAACGAAAGAGGTATGGAAAACAGACTTTCTGCTGAAATCGTTGATGCATTCAATCAAGCAGGTGGAGCAATCAAAAAACGTGACGATATGCATAGACAAGCAGAAGCAAACAAGGCTTTCGCTCATTATCGTTGGTAATAAGGGGGATTAAATGGCAAGACAATTTCCATTAGAAAAAATTAGAAATGTCGGTATCATGGCTCACATAGATACTGGTAAAACAACAACAACTGAAAGAATTTTGTTCTACACTGGTATTAACCATAAGTTGGGCGAAGTTCACGATGGTGCTGCAACAATGGACTGGATGGCTCAAGAACAAGAAAGAGGTATTACAATTACTTCAGCTTGTACAACTTGTAAGTGGAAAGATTGTTCAATCAACATTATCGACACTCCAGGACACGTTGACTTCACGGTTGAAGTTGAAAGATCTTTAAAAGTATTAGATGGTGCGGTTGCATTGTTTAGTGCTCGTGCTGGTGTTCAAACTCAATCAGAAAAAGTTTGGAAACAAGCAACAAAATTCAATGTTCCAAGAATTTGTTTCGTTAACAAAATGGATATCAATGATGCAAACTTCTTAAAAGTTGTTGCAAACATGAAAGAAAGATTGGGAGCAAATGTTGTTCCTGTTCAACTTCCAATTGGTCAAGCTGAAACATTCAGAGGATTTGTTGATCTTATTAAAATGAAAGCATATGTGTTCTATGACGATTTGGGAAAAGATGTTAGAGAAGAAGAAATTCCTGCTGACATGCTTGCTCAATGTCAAGAATATAGACAAAAAATGATTGAATCAGTTGCTGAAACTGATGATGAATTGTTAGATAAATTCTTCATGGGTGAAGAATTAACAATTGATGAAATCAAAAAAGGTATCCGTAAGGCTACTTGTTCATTAAAGATGTTCCCAGTTCTTTGTGGTACTGCTGCAAGAAATAAGGGTATTCAAGAGTTGTTAAACGCAATAGTTGACTATATGCCAAGCCCAATCGATGTTCCAGCAATCACTGGTACATTAGAAGATGGCTCAACTGTTGAAAGAAACAACAGTGACGAGGAACCATTCGCAGCTTTAGCATTTAAAATTGCAACTGACCCATTTGTTGGTCGTATCACATTTATTCGTGTTTACAGCGGAAAATTAGAAGCTGGTAGCTATGTTTTAAATAGTGCTAAGGGTAAGAAAGAAAGAATTGGTCGTTTGCTTCACATGCACTCAAACAATAGAACCGACATTAGTGAAGTTTTGGCGGGTGATATTTGTGCTGTTGTTGGTTTGAAAGGAACAGGAACTGGTGACACATTATGTGATGAAAAATTCCCAATCAAATTGGAAGAAATGGAATTCATGAAACCAGTTATTGAACAAGCTATCGAACCTAAAGATAAGCAAGCTCAAGAAAAACTTGGTATTGCTCTTGGTAAACTTATGGAAGAAGACCCAACATTCAAAGCTTACACCGACGAACAAACTGGTCAAACTATTATTGCTGGTATGGGTGAATTGCACCTTGAAATCTTAGTAGATCGTATGAAACGTGAATTTGGTGTTGAAGTTACAGTTGGTCGTCCACAAGTTGCTTACAAAGAAACAATCCGTAGAGCTGTTGAAGCTGAAGGAAAATATATTAAACAATCTGGTGGTCGTGGACAATATGGTCACTGTAAGATTAAGATGGAACCATTGGAAAGAGATAAGGGTTACATCTTTGAAAACACAGTTGTTGGTGGTGCAATTCCTAAAGAATTTATCGGACCAATTGATGCTGGTATTCAAGAAGCTAAAAAGTCTGGTATCCTTGCTGGTTATGAAACAATTGACTTTAAGGTTAATGTTTATGACGGTTCATTCCACGATGTTGACTCCAGTGAAATGGCGTTCAAAATTGCTGGTTCAATGGCATTTAAAGAAGCTATGAAAAAAGCAGATCCAGTGTTGCTTGAACCTATCATGAAAGTTGACGTTGAGGCTCCAGATGAATATTTGGGTTCAGTTATGGGTGGCTTAACTTCTCGTAGAGGTATGCTCACAGGAACAGAATCAAGACCTGGTAATGTTCAACTTATTCATGCTGAAGTTCCACTTTCAGAAATGTTTGGTTACATGACTGATTTGCGTGGTAGCACAAAAGGTCTTGGTGACTTTGTTATGGTGTTCAGTCACTATGCAGAAACTCCAAGAAATGTTGCTGATAAGATTATCGGCGAAAGAAAGAAAATTCAAGCATAATTCTATTTAAATTCGCTTGACTTTATACGGACTTATAAAGTAAAATATTAGTGTCAAATATATAATAAGGAGATTTTTAAAAATGGCAAAAGCTAAATTTGAAAGAAATAAACCACATTGTAATATTGGTACAATTGGTCACGTTGACCACGGTAAAACAACTCTTACTGCTGCTATCAACTGCACATTGGCAGGTCTTGGTTATGCTGCTGATAAAAAAGA
>JAZLCR010000043.1:0-12955 GCA_045614345.1 Candidatus Onthoplasma sp. | reverse complement strand
TTTAATTTTTTATTAAATTTTTTTGTTATTATTTATTATCATTTTAAAAATAAGAAATATTTGGAAATATTAATCTTGACAAATGCATAAAATAATTCTATAATTTAACAATTAGGAGGCTTTATGAGTGCTTATTTCCTTTATTATATTTTAGGAATTTTAATGATTCCGGGAATTCTTCTTGGAATTTTCGCTCAAATAAAAGTGTTTTCAACATTTAATGAATTTAACAAAATTTCAACCAAACGAGGAAGAAGCGCAAAAGATGTTGCCAGATTAATGTTAAATGGCGGTGGTCATCATTCAACAGCAATAAATGAAATTAATGGAAATTTAACTGATAATTATAATCCACAAACAGATGTTGTTTCTCTTTCTCAAACAGTTGCAAACGAAACATCTATTTCAGCAATTGGGGTTGCTGCTCATGAGGTTGGCCATGTTTTTCAACATAAACAAAATTATGCACCCATAAAAATCAGATCAGCCCTTGTTCCAGTTTTAAATGTTTCTAGTTTCTTGATGTGGCCATTAATTATTTTTGGTCTAATTCTTGAAATTGCTTATATGTCCACATTCGCAACAGCTTTAATTTATGTTGGTATTGGAATATATGCTTTAAATACCATTTTCTGTTTGGTAACTTTGCCTGTAGAATTAAACGCCAGCAAACGAGCTTACAAAATGTTGATTGCAACAAATGAAATGACCGATGAAGAAGCAAAATCTGCAAAAAAAGTTCTTAACGCTGCCGCTTGGACATATGTTGCAGCATTAATCACTTCAATCCTATCTTTGCTAAGGCTAATTTTGTTTGTTTTATCAATTCGTGGCGATAGACGCTAAACAATTTCCCTAACAGCCCTCATATTAGAAAATTTTGTTAAAATTTCATATGGCGTTGTTTCAACATGATCAGCATATAAATTTACGGAGTTGAATTTGTTAACCAAAAACAATTCATCTCCTTCTTTTATTTCCAAATCTGTCACATCAAGCATAAAACAATCCATACAAATATTTAAAACCTCACAATCCTGTCCATTATGCTTTAGTTTTATTCCAATAAACCTCATATCAAAACCATCAGCATAACCAACAGGTATTATTGCAACTTTCGTATCTTTTTTTGCAACACAACGATAATTATATCCGATCAATTCACCTTTTTTCACATTTTGAATTTTAACAACCTGACTTTTAATCTCATAAGCTGGCAAAAACCACCCATCACTCCTTGCGTAAACACTAAAACCAATTCTAACCATATCAAGGTTGTGATTATATTTTTCATTAACAAAACTATTATCAGCATGAATCATGGGATGAAAACCTAATTTATTTGTTATTTGAACATATTTCTTAAAAACATTCATTTGCTTTTTAACAAATTCATTAGTTGTTGCAAAATGAGTATATACACCTTCAAGCGTTAATTTGCTTTTAGATATGAACTCAAGAGTTTTCTTAAACTCCTTAATATCTTTAAATCCATACCTATTCATTCCCGAATTAATTTTTAAATGAATATTAATATTTCTATTTAAAGATGAAAAAAATTTAACATCATCAAAACTTCCACAAGAATATGAAAAATCATCATCAACACAATCTTTTTCAACCGCTCCAAATATTAAAATCTTTTTTGGAGTTAATTTTTTTATTTTATTTGCCTCAAAAAAACAAGCCACACCCCAAAAATCCACAAAATCATCAAGAATTTGAACAACTTCGACTTCTCCAACACCATATGCATTGGCTTTAACCATTGCACAAATTTTTGAACTTGGATTTTCGTTTTTGACTTGTTTTATATTATTTATTAAATTATCTTTATAGATCATTATTTTGTTAAACATATAAATATATATGATTAACTTTCTTTTTCATTTCCATAAATAGAAAACTCACACCCACAATAATCTTGTCTGTATATATTTAGGTCTTTGCAAATCTGAATACTCCTGAGATATCCATTTTGTTTTTTAAAGTCTGCATGCAGATATTTAACACCATATTTTAACTCTAATCTTTCTCCAAGGTTATTAATAAATTCAGCATCTTTGTGCGGGCTAATTGAAAGCGTTGTTGTCACAACGTCATAGTTGTTTTCAACAGCATATTCAAAAGTTTTGTTTAATCTTTGAGCTATGCAAATTTTACAACGCTCACCACCTTCGCTTTCATCTTCTCTTCCTTTAGTCATGTTCAAAAAATCTTTATGACAATAATTTTCAACAACGATGTTAACCCCTAGCTTTATAAACTCAATAGCTCTTTTATTATATTCCTCTTCTGGAAAAATATTTGGATTGTAGTAATAAAAGGTTATATCAAAAAATGTTTTGATTCGTTCAATAACCGCACTTGAGCACGGAGCGCAACAACAATGCAAAAGTAGTTTTGGTTTTTCACCAAAACTACTTATTTCTTCATACATTAATTTGTTGTAATCAATTTTCATACTTTATATTTTAATTCAAGTTTGAATTTTGTCAAGTGGTATTATCTAACAAGCAAATATTCATCACTATATTCAGCCCAAGAATCAAATGATGATGCTCTAGCTCCAACCAAATAGATTACATAGTTGTTTGTGAATGATGTCAAATCCATAATGTTAACATCAGTAAAAGTAAATTCAACCCATTGTGTTGCATTAACTTTATAAAGTTGAACCGGTCCTTCTGAAGCCTTAAAATTAACCCCATTAATGGTTGTTGTGTCATTGAAAATTATTTTATCTGTCTTCAAATTGATTTTATATCTGTCATCAGTTTTTCCAACAACTTCATTCAAACCAAAGTTATCATCTTCGTAACATAATCCAACAACCAAACCCAAAACTCTGCTTTCAACTGTAATTTTTGTTAAATCATCAACATTGGCATCCTCATCCAATTTGTAACTATAGCATCTTGTTGATGCTTCAACTAAATAATTTAACGCTTCGATACTTAAAGATACATCTTCAAGATTAGTGTAGCTGTCATAATTTAATTCTGCTGAAGGAATTAAGTAGTCGTTTCTTATACAGTCAATCGACAAAGCTCCCGAACCTGTTGTTGCAGACTCAACAATTTCCTTACTATAGTTAGAACCAATAATTCCACCAATATAATATCCGAAAAGTTTTCCGTTAAAATGAGTTTTTGTTACTGTTCCATAAACATTTCTTCCCACAATACCAGCAACAGTTTGGAAATAGTCAGATTTTTCAATGTTAGCCTCAACATTAACGTCCAAAATCAATCCTCCCCAGTTAAGTCCAACGGCGCCACTCGACACATTCTTAGATCTAGCAAACACGTTGTCGGCGATTTTTATTTGTGCATTTTCAATAACACCTCTGTTCTCACCAACTGCACCAGCAGAATACTCACTTCCCAAAATTGATCCTGATATGTCAACTTTTATATTATTAACGTGAACCCTTTCACCAACAAGCCCAAATGCAGCTCCAACAGTATCTCCCATGTGAGTAATGTTTCCGCCAACTTCAACATTGTTCACTTTGTAATAATCAAAATTGATATTTCTTGAATCAAGCAATGTGTAAGAAGTCTTTCCGTAAGCATCCAAAATACCCGCAACAGAACCCGCATAATAAACATCAGACAAGTTATATCTAGAACTCTTCTTATTGTTCTTAGACATATAAATTGAATAATTTGATAAAATTGATGCGCGTGTGCTGTTCGCACTTATGTTACTGCTTATTTGATCAATGTCAAATTCCCCACAAATAACACCTGCAACACCACCAACCGCGTTCGAGCCAACCATAATAACGTTTTCCGCGTTGATTGTTATGTTATAAATGTTGAAATTTTCAATCATACCAGCAAGAACACCAACCATTTGCGTTGAACTTGCCCAAACTGAGCTAACATTTAATTTTAGGTTTCTAACAGCATTTTTAACCACTCTGCTGTTTGCTCCAACCATCTTTTCAAACAAACCAATAGCTTGCAAATCATCTGTTGAATAAAGCATAATGTTTGAAAGATTCATGTTGTTGCCTTGAATGTTTCCTGAGAATGTCATTGTGCTTGTTGTTGGGTTTCCTCCAACTGTAACAAAATCGATATCTCTTACAATTCTATAGTATCCATGTTTACCAGCAAGATCCTCATTGAAGTAATTATCCCAAGTGTCCAAGTCGTGAACAATGTAAGGATTTTGTTTTGTTCCATAATTTGCAAAATCAACTTTATATTTGGTTTTATTAACACCATCCTCAACTTCTTCAAATTTAGTAATTGTAAGTTTTGCAAAATCATCAAAATTAAGTTCACTTGTTGAAATTAATTTTGGCATTTGTCCCACACTCTTTTTCCAAACAGCACTTTCATTATCACCAAAAGCAAATGTGTCAATAACATCGTTTGCTGGTGTAACAACATTATTAATATGAGTGTAATATCTTTCAAATGAGCCACCTTTGTTATAAACAAATTCTGCAAAGGTATTGTTAACTATTCCAACTGAAGTCATTTGAACATATGCATCATAAACGTTACCGGTGTTACTATAAATAAATCCTGCAGATATATCTTTTGCATTTAAAGTTCCTTCAAATATGTTTTCTGTTAACCTACTTCCTTTTTTCAAGTCAACACAGCTCATCGATATTTCGCCACTATTGTTAACAGCAAATCCAGCAACATTAACAATCAATGTGTTACCAAGTTTTGCATTATAAGCACTGATTGTTGCCTTTCCATTAACCGAACAAGAAACTATTTTCCCTAAATTCGAATGAACAAAACCACCAATATTTGATAATGAGAAGATTTGTAATTCACTTGAGCTGTTAGTGATGTAACCTGTTGATGTGTTTTGCGAAACAACAGCACCAACCTCCATACCTTCAGCTTTCGTGTCGGTCATATGAGATGAAATTGCAATCTTTCCCTCAACAACACAGTTTGTTATGATACCCTCATTAATTGCAGTGATTCCACCAAATTTAACACTGCTAATTTTTGCAGTTGAATTTTGACTTAAATCAGTGTAGAAAATTTCTTCAAATTTTGTTGGGTGAACATATCCCAGTGTATAGCCTTTAACATCATCCGGAACTGATTGATATTCAACTTTAACATTTTTTACTATCATTTCTTTGTAAACTTGCGCAAATAATCCAACCTGAAGATCAGTTTGATTTAATGTTGCAAATCCTTGAATTGTAATTTTGTGTCCATTTCCATCAAATTGCATTAAGTTCACATTAAGTGGAGTATAGTCTTTTAAAGTCAAATCTTTGTTTAAAATATAGTTTCCACCAGACTCCATTGCCAAGAAATCCGCTTCAGAATTTAATACTGTTGGTTCATACCATGTTGTTGGTTCTATAAAGTTCAAATGATAGTTTGTGTCAACCACGTAATTATCATATCCTTGCAAGTTTGAATTATATTCTGAAACCTTCCATTCACCATCTTTAGACATTCCGAATGCAACAGCAAGATATTCTGCATTTTCATCTTTATATCCAGACTCAACCATCAATCTGTTCGAATTAAATGAAATTTTGGTATTGGTAACCTGTTTATATTCATTTGTTCCACTATCACGCGTGTTATTGTTTAAAATCAAATAAGGATTTGTTCCAGTTTTCTCATTCAACTCAGCCAATACAGAATATATTGGTTTTAAGTTCGATGAATCGTAAACCACTTCCCAATTTGGATCATAAAAATATTCTGTTTCCCAATATGGTCGATCGGCTTGAATTGTTGTGTCACAGAAACTTATATCATACTTCCCAAAATAGAACTCCAAACTCAATTCGCGATTTAAATAACCACTAATTTCATTTTCAATTGCATGGTTAACACTAACTTTATGAATAACAAATTCAATAACCTTGAGACAGATTTCACATTCCGCAATCTCAAACATTCCGTTTTCCATAACATATTTAACACTAAACTTCAATGTTATTGATTTGCCAATGTTATCTGGATTGTTATCTTTTGGTTTTAAAACATAAAAATTATCAAAATCTTTAACAAATTCATAATTAGATTTTAAATCTCCACCTAAAGATATTTCAACTTCTCTGTTTGCATTTTTAGTTTCAACTCTGAAATTTGCTTCAACACCATTAGCCAAATATCCATCAGCCTCGCCATGTCCATTTTGGGCAACGAGAGCACTATCCCCACCATCAGGCAATAACATTGTTGCTGTTATTTCAGGAAGCATTTTAACATCTATATAAGTTCTGAAAGAACCCAAAAGCATTCCATTTGATGAGTAGGCTCTCACTTCAACCGTATGCATCTTAGAAGAATATGTATTACTGATTTGAGTTCTAACAATAAGTCTTGATTTACCCAAACCATAATCATAAAGTTTGATTCCTTTTCCATCGCTTGATGGATCATATTTTAAACTTAAGCCATTGCCATTTGAATCAACTTGAATAAATTGTATTTCCTCATTTCCAGTCACATCGCTAATTTCAAGGTAACTATAATATCCATTATTTGGAACAATATCTATTGTTATTTCTCCAAAATGATTTGGCTTCAAAACATCTTGTTGTTCTTTTGTTCCATCGGCATTGTAATAGTAATTTTTTATTTCAATTTTATTTATTCGTTGAGGTATGACCACATGAACAATTGTCGCCAGAACACTGCTTGTTCCATCGTCATTTGAAACAATTGCACTTATTTCAAATCTTTCTTCATTCACTAAATGCATATCATTAAATTCTATTCTTAAGAATACTTTTTGCATTTTTGTTGATGCCTCATGATTTCCTAATCTATCTAAATGTATAGTAAACAACACCTTATTATCAGGATTCTTGATTAAGAATGACAAATTTGAATCAGATGCCAAATTGTTTATTATATTTTGAACATCTGCAACACTCAAAGCTAAATCCGTTTCCAAAATCATTGTGAAATAAACTGTATCATTTGGATAAACAACTGCTTCATCATAGCTAAATGATGCGTTTGTGACCCCAACTAATGTTGACAACTTAAATGATGCTGATATTATATCGTTTGGATCTGTCGAGCCAAACACTTTGTAATAATTTGTTTCAACACCATCAATTTTTTCATAAGGAGTAACCTTCACACTGAAAGTTTCACCCTCTAAGAAATCCTTAACTGAGATAATAAATGGAATTTGCTCTCCCAAATTAAACTCAACTGGATTTTTGTTTGCCTCTGCGTTAATACCGCCAACTGAAATATATTGACCAACGTTGAAATTAGAACCTTTAGATGACAATCCAACTTCAACCTTTAAGCTTAAGTCATCCTTCGTTTTATAGTAATATTTAACAATAGTTAAATCCGGAAGAGTTTTAGAAATATATCCTTCTGAAGAAATATAGTATTGTTTTGAACTATTTTTAGCAATTTTCTCAATTGAGTCTTCCAATAAAACTCGTTGACTACTTCTAATGCTAAATTGAGTTCCCATAGGGTAATCAACAACAACTTTTATAGTTCTTCCACTTAACTCACCAGCATTAGGATTTAAAACTGAACTAAACACAAGTTCACATTCACCAAACCCATTTATAATTAATCTTCCGTCTAAAGCCACATCAACAACAGTTGTTTTTGTCGACTTAACACCAACAACAACCGTTCCCAATCCGCTTGGCTCAGCTTCAACTTCAATATAATCCATAAGACTTGATTTGATGTTGTAATCTTTTTTAAATTTTTGCAAATCTTCTTCTGTTAAACTTTCGTTTACTGAGAAATCATAATAATCTAATCTTAAAACTTTATCACTAGTTCCAACCTTAACATTTGCCGAAATACTTTTTGGTGCCAAATCGAAAATTGGAGCATGATCTTCACCCACATTTTGACTTGGTTCTTTTGTGATATAAATAAAGCCACCATTAACTTTATCAGCCCACCACCAATATTTATTAACGCCGCTACCACCAGTAACACCAATTAATTCGGAATAGTTAATTACTCCTGAATCTTTCAAACTACCATATTTATATTCCGATCCTGTGTGAACCAATGAATAAACATTGTTTGTAAATGATTCACCATTGTTGTCTAATGCAAGATATTGCATACCGACACCTGAAACATTTACCTCCTTAAATTTAACGTTTCCTGAAAGTTTGCCAACAAAATAAGAATTATATATTATTGAATATCCATCACTCAAAACAGCTTCATCATAAGAGAATAATATTCCACCAACGTTTCCATAATTTCCACACTTTAAGAATGCGTTAACACTTGATGAAATCACAACAACTCTGTTGTTAACATTGTTGTTTCCAACAAGAAGTGTGCCGTTGCTGCTTACAGCATGTCCAACAATTCCACCAACATTGTTGGTTGCGTAAATATCTTCAACATCCGCAACAAAACCTGAAATTGTTTCATAATCCCAAACATAATTCATAACCGAACAGAAAATGAATTTACCGTTTTGAGATTTACCAGCAATTCCTCCAACAGATTTATCTCCACGTAATTTAGCTGAAGTTTTTTCTTCATTTAAAATTTGATAATCGCAATCGAAATAAATACCATTAACATCAAATCCAACAATACCTCCAATATTTTCCATTGCATTTATTGTTGCAGTCGACTTAACATTATAAATTGAATTTTCTTTTAAACTATCTAAACTTGAGTAATCATAACTAATGTGAGAATAGTCGCTGTTTGATATTGAAATTGATGTTTCGCTTTGAAGGTTGATTCCAATAACCCCACCAACATTAAATGTGTTAGTTGAATCAATTATAGCTTCAATGTATGCGTTTTTAACTGTTCCAACTTCTGTTTCATAAGTGTTTAACCCAACAACTCCACCAATAGCAGAATCTCCAAAAAGTGCTGATTTAATATTAATTAGCGACATAGAATCAGTTCTTCCACTTTCACCTTTTAGAACAATTTCATTGTTGCCACCTTCACTTTCTTTCTCACAACCAATAATTGAAGAAACATTTTTTCCTGCAAGTCCTCCAAAATAAACTTTTGCATGACCTTCAAGATTAATTGACCCAACAACAGCCACAACGCTTTCCCAAACAATTTCATCATCGTTAATGGTTAGATCTCCATTCAAATCTTCATGCCCATTCTTATATTGAATTGTTCCTTTATTTTCTCCAGCAAGTCCTCCAAAATAATACGTTGCACTACCATTTAATAAGCTTGAACCGCTAACATCAACTCCAACATTTGTTAGAACTCCTTGGTTCTTATCAAACACCCCCAAATAAATAGGCTCGCCACCGTTATTTTCAATTGAATAATCGTAGTTAACAACAAATTTAATATTTGAAATATTTCCAGTGAAATTTTCAAATAGGTTTCGTCTGTTTCCATCTAAGCTCACATCTTCAATCAAATAAATATCGTCATGATTGGTTCTTATTGTTCCGTTAAAGTTTTTAATTGTTTCTCTGCTATCACTTAGTGATATTCCTGTCATCAACAAATAATAACTATCACGATGCCCTTCATCATCAATTCTGTAAAAATCCTTCATATTTTCAATCAAATATGGAGTTTCTTCAGAACCATCTGAAAGTTTAATATCAACAACACAATAAGCATTGAGATATTTATCAGCATCTGTTGCCCCTATAATGTTTAATATAAACGTTGAAGGATCAGCATAGTATTTTTCTGAATTAATTAGTGTATTAACAACGTCTTTAGCAAAAACGACCAATCTAAAGGTGTGAGAACCATCAATCTTTTTAACTTTGAAATAAGAGTTATCTTGATCAACATCAAAATAATCGCTTGTATTCGATACAGACCCTGTTTCATTAATGATTTGTATTATAATCTCTGGATTTGTAACTTGACCATCATTTGAAATATTTCTTGCAACAGCTTGATAATCATCTCCTATTTCCAAGTTAATATATGGTTTTTGAGTTGTTTCATCAATTTTTACGTCACTAAGGATTTCCAATCTTTCTGTTAAAATTGGCTTTTCAACATTGAAAACACATTGAAATTCAAATATTTGCTTGAATTGTTTAATATACGCCTTAACAATTCTTGTGTATGATGCGTTTTGTCCACTCATACCAAATTTAAAGTCACAAACAGCGGTGCCCAAACCATCACTTATTACAACACCATCTTGACTATAGAAATCATTATATCCATCCCCATCTGAATCCTCATTATATGAAATATTTATTCCATCAATGTTCCAGACAACAAGTTCATCACCTGTAACATAATTCCATAAAGACGAATCTTGCATTTTAATTTCCAATTTTGCATCAGACAATGATGAATAATAAGTTCCCAAAAACTCCTTAGTATACATCTTCATACTTGTGTGATTAATGGATATATTTTGACTTTCAATCTCCTCATAAATATAAAAAGTTATACAATCAGGAAGAACAAATTCCATAGGATCTGCTGAAAGTGTAATGATATTGTCATATTTTTTTGTTAAAACCTTCACAGTTAATTGAACATATTGTGGTTTATCATCAATAAATGTTCCTTTTTTGTATGTAAGTATTGCATTATTATCTGTAACCCTGTCCTTAACAACTTCAAAATAATCTTTTTTCAATGCTGCGTCAACTGAGCCATGTTCATCACCAATTTCAAAATCTAAGACATATTCTTTTAAGATGTTAGAATCAATGATGTTTTTAGGTAAATCTATTGAAATGTTTAATTCTTGACCTTTTGCAACAATATAATCAGATTTAAATTCAGTGGTGTATTCTTCGTTCTTGAATGCTTTAGCATTTGTTTCAACAGAAACCATATCTGACGTCAAAGCATCAAATTCTTCGTAAACATAGCAAATTATAATATCCTTAACAACATCTTCTTGAGTGAAGATTATGTCATATCTGCCGATTGCTGTTGTTTCATCATATACCAAACTGATAACATCTTCGGTTGAGAAATAGTCATACACAAAATCTATCTCTGACACCCCTCCACCAACAACATCTTCTTTCTTAGCAAATCCGTTATGTATTTTTAATTGATTTTCAGCATCATTCTCTGCCTTTATCACAACTTTTAAACTTGTTGTTGGAATTGCCTTGTCATCAACTCCAATAACCTTCCTATTAATAACATCGATAAAATACAACCAGTCTAGACTTTCTTTTCTATTTAAATAAACATATTCAACATCTTCCAATCCAGCGCTTTGTCCATAATAAGTAGCAAATCCGGTAACATATTTACCAACATCCAACTTCATAGATTTAACGCCTTCAATTCTATTGAATAAAATATTTACCTTTGTTGATGTCAATGTTTCCCAATGTTTTAGTCCTGAATTATTTATTGTTTCAATAGCAATGCCAAAATCTGGAGATTCAACAGTTCCGTTTCCATTCACATATTTAATATAAACTCGGCTATCTTTCGTGATTGGATCCGACACCATCGTGCCAGACTCATATTTGAAATGCAAATAATCATTTATATTTTGTTTCTTGTCTGAAATATAGAATTCCAAAGAATAGAGCATTGAGTTAAGTCCAAATGGAGTTTCAGAGGTGTTTTCTTCTGACAAAATTGAAGCATCAATAACAATTCTCATTTGAGTTAAACTTTCATCTGCAACACCCAAAACCGAAATCGCATTGAATGAGAATAGTGATCCAAGAGCATTCCCTTCAGAGTAGTAGTTAAAAATATCAACCATTTCATCTGTTGAAATTAATTTTGAATTTTTCTTAACTTCAATCTTGTCTGATTTCAATTCTCCTTTAACAGAAAGTTTCAAAACAACCGGATATAATTCACCCACATAGTTAATAGGCTTTAACCTGATTTCAACACCAATTAAATCGTTTGTGAACGCGTGAGCTGTTACAACAATATTGTTGTTAGCATCAACGAAAGCTGAAACGAAGCGATCATCTTCTGATGTTGCAACAATTTCATACATATCCACAACATCACTAAAATCAACACCTGTGAAATTTAATCCTAAAGTCATTGAATTAAGAGTTGTATCATTTGCAATTAATCTTATATTATCAAAGTCAACTCCTTCCTTCTCCGCCAAACTAACATTATCAGAATTTAGGATGTGTTTAAAGTGAACTATTATTTTCTTGTTTCTATATTTGTCTTGATCCTCATCTTCATATCCTTCCATGTATGTAACGGGATAAATTTCAACAACTGTTCCATCTTGAATTCCGCTAGTAACGTTAAAACCAGAATAACAATGATCGTATCCCTCTATTAAAGCAAGTTCTTCATCTTTGACAAGTTGAATATTCCTATCATTTTTTAAAACCTTGAACCACACTTTATCTGTGCTTCCATAAGGCAACAAGTTTAACACTGATCCAAAATCAACAATTCGATCAACTGTTCCACTATCTGGAATTGCAATCACGTATTGAGAATTAACGATATTAAGGTTATTTGATTTTTGTTCAATATTTAAAGGGATTTCTTTTTTCTTTCCAGATGCCAAATGTGAAACAATTAATTTTGCATTGTCTTTGCTTGCCATGTTAGGAATTAAATCTACATATGCTTTTGTTTCGTTATATGAATACCCAACAACTGTGACAATTTCATTTGGAATTGAATAAACAACAATCTGTCCAACATCTTCTTTGTCAATACCAGAGAATTCAATATTTAATCTTATTGTATTTCCCTTGTTGGATTGATCTATTGTATGTTCAAATTCCTCAACAACATAACCATCTGTTGAAAAGATTTCAATTTTCAAATTTTTATACTTGTCACCACACGCAGAAAAAAGAACACATGAAAATAGTGTTAATATAATCAATGCTAAACTGTATATTTTCTTCATTTTATCCCCTAACAATAATTTAACCTAAAATGCTTTAAATTATTTAATAATAAAATTATATAAAATACTGAGATCATTTGTCAAATAAAAATATATTTTATTTTTTATCAATACTGAAACAATTTTTTATTATTTTTTTATT
>JAZLCR010000042.1:0-8572 GCA_045614345.1 Candidatus Onthoplasma sp. | reverse complement strand
AAAAATTTTAATGGTATATACTAAGCTGTAGGAGGAGTTATGGGATTTTTTACAACAAATGATATTTTGGGAAGAAGTGGTCCTTACAACAATTGTTTGGATTACTTGATTTGGTATGCTGTTTTTGCTATTTTAACAGTTGGAATTATTGTGTTTCTTGTGAAGAAAAATAGTCCTAAAGCGATTAAAATAAGTTTAACAATTTTTTGGGCAATAGCAGTTTTTGCGGATGTTGTTAAAATAATAACTAGTATTGCAACTGGTGGCTTTGTGTTAACTGGTAGCTTGCCGCTTTATATTTGTAGTATATTTATGTATGCAATGCCATTTGCAATCTGGGGTAAAGGTAAAATTAAAGATGCAGCATGCACTTTTGTTTGCACAATAGGTTTATTTGGTGTTTTTATGAATTATGTAATACCAAGTGTGACAATTAATTATTCTCTTTTATCTTTTTGGGGATTGCACACAACAGTTTATCATTCAATGCTTATTATTGCACCATTGGTTATGTTGTGCACAGGGTATCATAAAATTAAAATTAAGAACTTTGGTTGGGCGTTTCTAGGTTTTGTTGTTTTAACTATTGGTGTTGTGCTAATAGACTTTATAATTAAAGCTGATTATATGTATTTCAGAACAGGAGAAGGAACATCTCTTGGTATTGTTATGAATATTGCTAGTGCAACTGGAGTGTTTTGGCCGGTGTTAATGTATTCAGGTTATGCAATTGTTCAAATTGTTATGACATTGATTATTTTGGGAATAACAAAGGCTGTGGAGTTCTTAAAGAAAAAAGTTAATAAATAATATATGGCGTCTATGTATAAAATATTTTAAAATAATTTTAAGCATATTTTCACTCAAATTGTTCTAAAAAACACCCTCAGGGTGTTTTTTTTAATTTGTGTTAATGGGTGTTGTTTCTTTTGGGTGAGAATAGGCTGATAAGGGGATTTGATTTGTTTTCAATAATATCATCTATAACCTTAATCCCGCTTATTGCGTTAATAAATCCATTTGCGCCACAGCTGATAAATAGCAGCTAATATATTCCATAATAATATTTTAAACAAAATAAAGTTTTTTATTAAATTTAAATGAGTTTATTGCAAAAATTTTAGGAAATATTTATATGAACGCTTTCAATATGAAATTTGTTTGTTTAATGTTATTAGGATATTAAATAAAAAACAAACCACAAGGGCTTGCTTTTTGTTAATCTTTAAATTATTATAAATGCTATATTGAAGCGTTATTATTGTTGCGACGATTAAATTGTTCTGTGAAATCTTCCACGCCCGCAATAGTTTCTAAAAGATCTTTCCAACGATCTTCTCTTCTAAACTCAACCTCAAAGCCTTTATATTTAATAATTCCATGAGTCATGTTTTTATATTTTGTTGATTTTAAAGCCGCTACAGCCTCCATTACAGCATACCTTAATGATCCTGTGACAACAACATATAAAACATCTCCTGTGTATAAAGTTTCTGTGTTGTCGATAATTTGATATAAATCTTCAGATAATTTTATCTTTTTTAATGGTAGTGTTGCAGCCTCAATGGCTTCTTGAACTTCAAGTACTGTTAAAAATTCTTTTTCAAGTTTTCTTTGATTTTCTATTGTTTTTTTATCCATATATTTCCTCCGATATTTGAATTTATTATATATTACAACTATTTTAATGTCAATAGTTTGTTGGTAAAAAAAAACTTAAAAAATGTGATTAATGAGTATTTTTGTTGCTACAAGTTTAAAATTGTATTATAATAGGCTTGTCGGGAGAATTGGATGAAATTGGATGTTACAATAAAATACTTGAATTGTGGTATATTTTCTGATTCCATATTAATTAATAGCAAAATAACAGAAGAGGATTTTTTGCTCGAGTTGGTTAACAAATCTAATTTTAGAAAAATTAAAGGTGGAAAAAAATTTAGGTTGATTGAGCTTCAAAGCAACAAAGAAAATGATATAACAAACAATGTTTATTCTTGTGATTTTAAGTTGGTTGTTAGCTCTGATTTTGTTAAGGCTGAAACAGATTTAAGAAATATTGTTAATGTGTTGGATGATGGTGTTATTTTAACATCTGGAAGCAGAAAACGAGGTCAAAGAAAAGTTATCAATCTGGCAAAAGCAATAAGAACAACTTCGTTAGAGGAAATGATAAGAATTTCAAAAACCAGTAGAAGTGAATTAAAGGATTCTGTTGATAAGTCAATGAAGAATTATATTGAAAATTTAAAGAAAGATAAAAATTTGTTTCTATTTATACCTGCAGAATTTTCTCATAGAAGTGAACAGATGAATGAAGAGGAAAAAGAGGAAGAAGTTTTATCTCTGATTTATGAGGGATTTCAAAATTCTAAATTGTTTAGGGATCAACAGCCAATCGAAAATAAGGATCTGTTTTTATCTTTCATATATAGAGATCAGTTTGTTATTATTCAACTTTTCGAGGATGGATATTATTTTATAGACAAAGTTGATTGTGAAAAAATTCAATTGTTCAGTAGAAAATTGGAAATGTTAGAGTGGTGTTAATATAAAAACAAAAAAGCAAATCAATCTGATTTGCTTTTTATATTTGTTTACTAAATCAAAACATCATTAAGATTGAAGCTGTGAACTTTATCAATTCTTGTTCTGTTCACAAATCTCCATTTTGAACAATCTGATTCATACAAGATTAAAATTTTATCTTCAATACAAACAACTTCTTCAGACATACTTGGTGCTTTAATATCTTTTATTAGATTTTTTGAAGAAAGAATGTATACTGTTAATTGATTGTTGTCAATATTGATTTCAACTGAATTTTCATTGTTTAATGGATTATCATATATGTAAATGTGAGATTTTGGAATTGAATAAGAAGTTGAAACAATGACTTTTCCATCTTCTGTGAAATCAAAGCCCTGAGCCTTGTCTGGTAAAGATACGCCAAACTCTGGAGTTGTTGATTCAATGCCGAATTCATTTGAATTATTGATTGAATAAACATATGCAACAGCGCGATTAATTTCAGTTTCTGAAACGTTTATATGGTGCTCAGTTTTTGTTTCATATTTTTCAGCAATGTAAAATTCACCAACCCAAAGCTTATCATTAAACACTGTGATGCTATCTGCACCATTTCCAGATTTAAAATAATCAACAACTTCAATTTTGTCTGAGTTGTTAGCGTTAATAATTGAATCTTTGCTCAATCTATAAACATAGCCATCGCTTGACACCCAAACAAATTCGCCATTTGATGCAACACCGCCCAAATGTCCCATATGGTCTTCGCCATCAACGAGAAGCGTGATATATGAGGGCTCTGATGAGGTGTCTTTCAAATAATAAATTCTTGAAGGTGAGTTATCAGACATGTATCCACTTATAAAATATGTTTCACTAATTTCGTCAAACTCAAAACCTTGAGGGACAAAACTATCATTAAGTCCTGGAATGTCAAATTCTTCTTTAATTAATTTAAAATATTGAGTGTGCCTTTCACCATAATAGTATATAAGAACAGCAGCTGATAATAATGCAAGAAATGAAACGGCTATTATTAATGCGATTTTCTTCTTTTTTGTCATATTCCCTTCCTTTTTAAAAATTATAGTTTAAAAATTGAAAAAATTCAAGCAAAAACGACA
Organism: Candidatus Onthoplasma sp.; assembly: GCA_045614345.1. Lineage (GTDB taxonomy): Bacteria > Bacillota > Clostridia > Christensenellales > UBA1242 > Onthoplasma. The sequence continues at coordinate 4,919 of JAZLCR010000042.1, read as the reverse complement.
AATTTTTCGGATTCTAGGATAAGAAAAAAGAACAAATCATTTGAATTTGTTCTTTTTAAAAACCTATAAAACAGGAGACATGTCAATGCTAAACAATGTTCCTTTTCCAACTTGTATTACCATTTCAGAAATAATTGGGTAAGTGAAATTGCTTATTTTTTCGCCATTAACTTTTACAGCATTAGACATAATTAGTCTTCTGATTTCACCTTTTGATTTGTATTTATTTGAAGACATAATTAAATCAATGATATTAATTTCATTATTTTCATTTAAGAATTCTTTTCCACAAACTAAAACTGGAGTTTGTTCTGAAACAACATTCTTTTGGTAAGTGCTGATAAAATAATTTTCAGCACCAGCAACAGCATCTTCACCGTGATACAATTTAACAAGTTCTCTAGCAAGCCCCATTTTAACATCTCTTGGATTTGCACCGTTTGCTAACTGGTTTTTGATCTCGGCAACTTTGTCAGGATGAACATCTGTTGTTAAAGTGTAGTATCGAATAATTAGTTCATCAGGTATTTTCATTGTTTTTTCATAGATAACCTTGGCTTCTTCATTAATTCCAATATAATTTCCTAAAGACTTACTCATTTTTTCAATGCCGTCAATGCCTTCGAGGAGTGGAACGAATAAAGGAACTTGAGGACTAACGCCATAATCCTTCTGAATGTTTCTTCCAAGCATAATGTTAAACGTTTGGTCTGTTCCGCCCATTTCGATATCAGCTTTGCAAACAACTGAGTCATATGCTTGCATTAAAGGATAGAAGAACTCGTGAACAGAAATTGGTGTTTGAGCTTTATATCTTTTTGCAAAGTCATCACGTTCTAAAATTCTTGCCACAGTGGCTTTTGAACAAAGTCCAATAATTTCAGGGAAAGTCATTTCAGCGTACCAGTCGCCGTTATATAAAACCGTTGTTTTGTTTTTATCAATAATTTTGAAAATTTGATCAACGTAAGTAATTGCATTTTCTCTAACTTGTTCTTTTGAAAGTTGATTTCTTGTTTTTGATTTTCCTGAAGGGTCACCGATCATGCCTGTGAAATCACCAATAATAATTGAAACATGGTGACCAAGATTTTGTAATTGTCTTATTTTTCTCAAAGCAACTGCGTGGCCCAAGTGAATATCTGGAGCGGAAGGATCCATTCCAAATTTAATATTTAAAAAGCGATTCTCTTTGTGAACTTCTTCAACTTTTTCTTTTATTGCGTTGGCATCAACACTTTCAGTGCCATTTAGTAAATATTTGATTGTATCTTCTTTGTTAAACATATTTCTTCTCCAATTTAGATAGTAACACAAAACAATCTTTAAATCAACTATTTGTTATTAAAAATAGCTATTTAAGCGATTGGTGATTTTAAAATTATTAAAAACATGAAAATCTTTTAATGAAATTTAACGAAAAAAGGCTGAGCTTCAGCCTTAAACTGCTTTTGATGTTGAATATTCAAGACTTTCAACATCTAATTGCTTTTCAGATTCTAGAAAAAACTCGTTATCTTCGGCGGATTTTTCTTCAAGTTCCATAAAATATTCTTCAGTTTTTTCATATAATTTTTCATTAACAACACCTTTAACAAAATGATTGTGTTTAGCCTTTTTTATAAAGTTTTCAATTTTATAGATGCAGAGTTGATATTTATCTGCATGTTCCACCATGCTTGAGTGGAAAAGTTTGTAGCCCGTGCAAATATCGTAATGTTCAACGCTTAGATTGAGATCAGTTGCCATGTCTAAGAAAGATTTTTTGTGAGCGCCCACGACCCAATCGCCTTTTGTTGAAAACATTATTGTTGGAGGAAAAGCCTCTGTTGTGATTTCTAAATTGTGGGTAAGGGTTGATAAGTTGCTGCGATTTTCTTTTTGACCGAATAACACAGAGTGGTATGCCTCTTTGGGAAACATTCCTCCAAATTTATATGCACCCATTGAAGGTGAAAGTAGGATCACGCCTTTAACCAACGGACCACCACTTAAATTGTATTCCATTTTAAGTTCTGGATTGGTTTGAATGTTGGCAATTAAGGCTGCAATATGACCTCCGGCACTATTTCCTGCCATGAAGCAGTTGTTATAGTCTATCATTTCTTCATAAGCGCTAAATTTTGTTATATGCTTGTAAAATCTAAAAAATTCGTATACTTGATAAGGGAGATATTTTTTTTCTTCTTTGTCACATTTGGTATATTCAATATTAAAAACAAGAAAACCTCTTTTTGCCAACTGCTGACAGATTTTAACGGAACCTTCTTTTGTTCCGCTTACATAACCACCACCATGGATCATGAAAATTGTTGGGAGTCTTCCTTCCACATTGTTAGGGTAAAAAACATCATAAGTGTTATTTTTTAGATCTTCACCATAAAGCAAAAATCTGTCTTCAACAATGTCACCTTTTTCATAAGAACGTCGCCCATCATACTCTTGAGCAATTCTTTCCCAGACTTTATGATAGGTTTTGATTAATCTTTTGTATAATTTCATTAACATACCTTGAATATATCATTAGAAAAGTTCTTTGTCAATTTTTTTTAATAAAAAATCGACACTTGTTGAGAATTTTTTTAAAAGAGTTTGATTTTGTTTTTTTTTGATGAGTTTTATTTAAAAAAACCGAAGCGGTTGCATCGGTTTTCTATTTTTAATTTTTAGATTTTCTTTAGAACAAATCGTCATCATCATCGTTGTTGTTTTCGCCGGATTTGTTTGCCATTTTTGTGTTTCTGGTTTTAATGTCATAAAATAAACCAGTTTCGTCAAAACGCTTAAAGCTTGCATAAGATTCGGTTGCTCTTGATATGTCAAAACAAGTGTTTTTAACCTTAAAGTAAGGAGTTACGGTTGTTTTGAGTGCGGCGTTAGGAGTGAAAGTTTTAATACAGATTTTTCCTTCATCCCTGAATGTCATAAGCTCTTCAGGATAGGCAATTGGACGAGATTGAACTTGAGTGCTTGTTGATTTGCTTTCTTTGCCGTCTGGTCCGGTGCTTTTGTTTTCGTTTGTGATAACAATTGTTTTCTTTCCAAGAAGTTCACTAAATTCTTTGTTTGTTGTTGTGTCTTCCGAAGCGATATAAACCTGAATAGGGCAGTTGTCTTTAATGATTTTTCCTTCATCTTGACCGTATGTTTGATATAGCTGACTGTAAGATTGAACGCAAAGTTCAAAGAAGATACCACGAGAACGACCAACTGTCATGATTGAACCAAATTCTGGAAATTTTGGCATGTTACCAAACTCATCAAGCATGAAGTAAACATTTCGCTTTAATCTTCCGCCAATTCTTTGAGCCTTTTCAACAAGTTTTTTGTATAATTGAACAACGAACAAAATTGCCAAAGGATAACGAACACGAATTTCATCTGGAATAATTAAGAAAATTGCAGTTGGTTTTTCATCCATGTTAACAAAGTCCATGTCTGTTTTTGATGTTAGCAAACTAATACCTGTGTCACTAAACAAACTCACCATACCAGAAACGAAACCCATGTAGTTTTTTGTTGTGGTATCTGCATTTTGAAGCGCTTGTGAAGCAAGGTCAGGAACTTTACTAAATGAGTCACGATAATCGAACAAATATTTTTTCAAAGTTGCAAATGTGTCACGGCCAGAGTCGGTTGTGTTACATATTTTATAAACATTAAAGAAATTATATTTTTCTTCTGTTAGTCCAAGTTCTGGAATTAAACTATCTTCAAGCATTGCCAAAAGAACTGCATGGATTAATCTTCTTGCTGTTTTTTCCCATGATGGATCTTTTGCACTTTCAACTGGGGCAAGAGTTGTGCATATGTCATTTAATGTTGAGAATGTGTCGTCTTGCAACTTTTTTGCAATAACAGCCATGTCGTTTTCCATAACATTTCGATCGGCATAAGCAACACCATTGAATTGAAACCAAGTTTGAAGTGTAAAATCAAAAGGTCTTTGGAGAACAATATTGTAGTTTTGAGGATTGTCTCCAGCTGGGTGAACTTTAACTTCACGATCAAGATTATAACTTCTGTGGAACATTTGATAAGGATAAGTTAAAGGATTCCATTGCATTGATTGGAAAGGGTTTCTCAAATCGAGAACTTTAACATCATAACCTTCGCGTCTAAATTTGCTTGAACATTTTTCATATAATTCGCCTTTAGGGTCTGTGATAACGAAAGATGGTTTTGACGCTGTCATGCTCATAAGTTGCAAAGATGGAACAACAAAACGAGAAGTTTTACCGGATGATGTTGTACCAACACAAAGTGTGTGGATTGGTTCCACAAAGTTGATGTGAATGTTGTTTCCTTTTTCTTCAGCCCTAACCAAAATTCCATCTTTTTTTGAAGAACGGATGGAGTTTTGAGTGTGATAGTTAAACGCTTTATTTTTCACCAAATCATCTTCAGTAACAAAGTCTCTGTCGAAGAATTGACTTGTGTCTTTACCACGACTATCCTTAACTTTATCCACAGCTTTGTCGGATTTCTTTTTGCCCTTACCATCCACAATTTTTAAGAGATTAACAATTAAAACAGCGGAAGATCCAAAGAATGTGATTGCAACAACCAAACTGTCAGTTAAATATTTAACGTTAAACCCAATTGTTTTAGTTTCAAAATAAGTGACTGCAACAACAGAACCTAAATAGAGCGCTAAAATTAAGAATGAATATTTAAGAATTTTTTTCCCAAAATCTTTCATGTGCTTCCCCCATGTGAATATTTTCTTTATTTAATGATAATTAAGTTTTTTCTATTTGTCAAATAATTTTAAAGATTGGTGCAACAATTGGCAAAATATATTATTAATACTCATTGTTAAATAATAAGGTATAATTTAAATAATTGTGCAAAAAATAAAGTTGTAATAAATCAATCTAAAAAATCAAAAAATATATTAATAAAAAAATTTAAAAAAA
>JAZLCR010000041.1:0-4660 GCA_045614345.1 Candidatus Onthoplasma sp. | reverse complement strand
GAGAAGAAGGTGTTGTTGTTGGAATAGAAATTCTTTCTAGAAAGAATAAAGATGAACTTGATGCTGGCGTTAACATGATGGTTAAAGTTTTAATTGCTCAAAAACGTGTGCTTCAAGTTGGTGATAAACTTGCTGGTCGTTACGGAAACAAAGGTGTTATCTCAGTTGTTGTTCCAGAATGCGATATGCCATACATGGCAAATGGTGAAACAGTTGATATCTGTTTGAACCCACTTGGTGTTCCTTCACGTATGAACTTATCACAATTGATGGAAATTCACTTAGGTCTTGCTGCTAAACACTTAGATTGGAAAGTGGCTTCTCCAGGTTTCGATGGTGCAACAAGAGAAGAAATTCAAGAACTACTTCGTCAAAATGGTCTTCCAGAAGACGGAAAAATGCAATTATATGATGGAAGAACAGGTCTTCCATTCGAAAATAAAACATCAGTTGGTGTGATGTATATGTTAAAACTTGACCACATGGTTGAAGATAAGATTCACGCTCGTGGAATTGGAACATATGCACTTATCACTCAACAACCTCTTGGTGGACGTAGTCAACTCGGTGGTCAACGTTTCGGTGAAATGGAAGTTTGGGCATTGGAAGCTTATGGTGCATCAAGATTATTACAAGAAATGTTAACAATTAAATCAGACGACGTTGAAGGTCGTATTAAAACTTATGAAGCAATTGTTAAAGGCGAACCTATTCCAGAACCAGGAATGCCAGAATCATTCAAAGTTTTGGTTAAGGAAATGCAAGGTTTGTGCTTAGATGTTAAGATTTTAACAGCTGATAATCACGAACTTACAATCAATGAGGTTAGTGAAGAAGGCGAAGAAGTTTCAACAGTTGAACCTGTTAATAAACAAGCTCTTGAAGATGTCACTCTTGAATTTGAGGATATTCAAAGAGAGTTTGAAAGCGATGTGAATGCAACAGCATTCGATGAATCTGAGTTGTTTGATGACTTGGATGACTAATAGTGGCGGTAGCCAAAATTAATAAAATAAGGCGATAGCCATTAAAAAATAGGAGAAAAAAGAATGTTTGAATTAAACAATTTTGATTCAATCCGTGTGGGTATTGCTTCACCAGAGATGATTAGATCTTGGTCTCGTGGTGAAGTTACCAAACCTGAAACTATTAATTATCGTACGCAAAAACCAGAAAAAGATGGTCTTTTCTGTGAAAGAATTTTTGGACCTAAAAAAGACTGGGAATGTCACTGTGGTAAGTATAAAAGAGTAAGATACAAAGGCGTTGTTTGTGACAAATGTGGTGTTGAAGTTACAAAAAGCAAAGTTCGCCGTGAAAGAATGGGGCACATTGAACTTGCTTGTCCGGTAAGTCACATTTGGTTCTTCAAGGGTGTGCCAAGTAGAATTGGTATTGCTCTTGATATGTCTCCAAAGCTTTTGGATGAAGTTTTGTATTATGTAAGTTATGTTGTTCTTGATCCTAAGAATACAGAATTTACTTACAAACAAGTAATTCGTGATAGAGAATATCGTGAAGCTCTTGAAAAGTACGGTCCAAATGGTTTCAGAGCAGGCATGGGTGCTGAAGCTGTTAAAGAATTATTAAATGATATTGACCTTGAAAGAGAACGTCAAGAATTGACTGAAATTATGCATAACTCTAAAGGTCAAAAGAAACTTAAAGCAACAAAAAAATTGGAAGTTATTGAAGCTTTCATCAAGTCTGGTAACAAACCAAGCTGGATGATTCTCGATGCTGTTCCAGTTATTCCACCAGATTTGCGTCCTTTGGTTCAAATTGATGGTGGTAAGTTTGCGGCTAGTGACTTGAATGATTTGTATCGTAGAGTTATTAACCGTAATAACCGTTTGAAAAAATTGATGGAACTTGGCGCTCCAGAAATCATTGTTCGTAACGAAAAACGTATGCTTCAAGAAGCTGTTGATGCATTGTTTGACAATGGTAAACGTGGTCGTGCTGTTCAAGGAAGCCGTCAAAGAGATTTAAAATCTTTAACAGCATCTTTGAAAGGTAAACATGGACGTTTCCGTCAAAACTTATTGGGTAAACGTGTTGACTATTCAGGTCGTTCAGTTATCGTTGTTGGTCCAGAACTTAAAATTTACCAATGCGGTTTGCCAAAGATGATGGCGCTTGAATTATTCCGTCCATTTATCATTAAGAGATTGTTAGAACTCAATGCAACTAATAACCTTAAGAAAGCAACAAGAATGATTGATCAAGAAAGACCAATTGTTTATGATATTTTGCAAGAAGTTGTTGAAGGTCACCCAGTTCTTTTGAACCGTGCTCCAACACTTCACAAACTCTCTGTACAAGCATTTGAACCTATCTTAGTTGAAGGAAGAGCAATTAGACTACCACCTTTGGCGTGTTCAGGCTTTAACGCAGACTTCGACGGAGACCAAATGTCAATGCACGTTCCACTTTCAGTGGAAGCAAGAACAGAAGCAAGAATGTTGTTGCTTGCTTCAAACAACGTTTTAAAACCAAGTGATGGTGCTCCAAACATGGTTCCTTCACAGGATATGATTTTAGGTAACTACTATATCACAACTGATAGAGAAGGCGCATTGGGTGAAGGAATGACTTTCGGCTCAATTGAAGAAGCTCATTTGGCTCACGAAAACGGTATGCTTAGCTTGCAAGCTAAAATAAATGTTAGAAGAACTGTTGAATTCAATGGTGAAATGATCACAGGAAGAACTCAAACAACTTTAGGTAGAATTATATTCAATAGTGTTGTTCCTCAAGATTTAGGTTTTGTTGACAGAACTAAACGTGAAAACGCTTTTGAATTTGAAATTAATGAAGAAGTTAAAAAGGGTATGTATAAAAAACTTATTGAAACTTGTTATCGTAAACATGGAACTAACACAACTGTTACAATGATTGACGATGTTAAGAATATGGGTTATAAATATAGTACGCTTGCATCAGTTTCATTCTCAATTTTTGATTTGAAAGAAGCAAAAGAAAGAGAAGATATTATCAATGCAACTGATGATATCGTTAAACAAAACGATGAACTTTATATGCAAGGTTTGGTAAACTATGAAGACAAAAAATCTAAAAACATGTCTTTATGGGGAAAAACAGCAGATGATCTTGTTAAAGTTACAAGTTCTCAAATGGATAAATTCAATCCACTTAAAGTTATCCTTGTTTCAGGAGCTCGTGGTAGTGAATCTCAATTGAAACAACTCTCAGGAATGCTTGGAAACATGGACGCGGCATCTGGTGGTGTGAGTGACGTTCCTATTAAATCTAACTTTGGTAGAGGATTATCTCCATTGGAATATTACAGTGCTGCCCGTGGATCTCGTAAGCAATTGATGGATACAGCTCTTAAAACAGCAGACTCTGGTTATTTGACAAGAAGACTTGTTGATATTGCTCAAGACACAACAGTTACTGAACATGACTGTTTTGGAGATCTAGGTGAAGGCGTTAAAGGTATTGAAGTTACCGCTATTGTTCAAAATGGTTCAGAAATTGAAAGTTTGGAAAATAGAATTGTTGGTCGTTACACAGCTGAAGTTGTTATTAACCCTAAAACCAAGAAAGAAATCATTGGAATTGATGAATTTATAACTAACGAATTGGCAAAAGAAATTGTTGCTGCAGGAATAACAAAAGTTCAAATCAGAAGTTTATTAACATGTAAAGCAAAAACAGGTGTTTGTGCTAAATGTTATGGTAGAGATATGTCAACAAACGAGATTGTACACCTTGGAGAAGCGGTTGGTGTTATTGCTGCTCAATCAATTGGTGAACCAGGTACGCAGCTCGTATTACGTACATTCCACAGCGGTGGTGCGGCATCTGCCGATATCACAACAGGTTTGCCAAGAGTTGAAGAAATCTTCGAAGCAAGAAATCCTAAGGGTGCTGCAGTTATGTCTGAAATTGGTGGTAAGGTTAAAATTAACCAAATTGACAAACGTTTTGAAGTTGTTGTTAAAGGAACAACTGAAGAAAGTTATATCTTACCATATGGTTCAACAATTTTAGTTAAACAAGGTGATGTTGTAACTCCAGGAACTCCATTGACAGCAGGTCCATTAAATCCAAGAGATGTGTTACGTACATGTGGTGTTAAAGCTGTTCAAGAATATTTGTTGAACGAAGTTTTACAAGTATACAAATCTCAAGCGGTTTCAATCAATGCTAAACACTTGGAAATTATCATTAAACAAATGCTTAGAAAAGTTAAAATTGAAAATTCTGGAGATACAGATCTTCTTCCAGGAGACATTGTGGACATCAGAACTTATGAGCAAGCAAACTTGAAAGCACTTCAAGAAGGTGGTGTTCCAGCAACTGCTAAACGTGAACTTCAAGGTATCACAAAGGCAAGCTTGACAACTGAAAGTTTCTTATCTGCTGCTTCATTCCAAGAATCAAGCAACGTACTAACAGAAGCTGCATTGAAGGGTAAGGTTGATAAACTCCAAGGACTTAAAGAAAATATTATCATTGGTAAAATGATTCCAGCTGGAACAGGTGCACCAATGTATAGAAATCTTCTTCCAAAACAAGTTAAAGATAATAGTGGTGTGTTCAGCGATGAAAACATCAATATTAAATTTGACGATTTGGATGAAAATGAAGAAGAGTAATTTTAAAAAAAGAAGGCAAAATTTTGACCTTC
>JAZLCR010000040.1:0-14670 GCA_045614345.1 Candidatus Onthoplasma sp. | reverse complement strand
AACAAGACGAGCCTTAACGTTTCTTGTTGCACTCTTTTTGATATCAGACTTAATATCTTCAACGGTTCTTCCTGAATATTTAGCGTAGTCTTCCATTGTGAGTCCTTGATATCTCATTTGGTTTTCCATGCCACGAAGTTGACGATTAAATTCATCTTCTGTCATCACATCTGGAACATTAATAACTGTGTCATCAATAATTTTATCTAAAATGTCATTGTCAAGTTCCATATCAGCTCTATCGTTTGCTTCTTTAGTCAATCTTTCTTTGATACTATTGCGATATTCTTCAACAGTTTCAAATTCAGTCGAATTAGAAACAAATTCTTCGTTCAATTCAGGCATAATTCTTTCACGAATGTTTTTAATTTCGCATTTAAACACTGCAGGTTTTCCAGCAAGATCTTTTGCATGATATTCTACTGGAAAAGTTACTTCAACATCTTTTTTGTCACCAATGTTCAAACCAACTAATTGGTCTTCAAAAGTATCAATAAATGAGTGTGAACCAATTTGAAGTTGATAGTTATCTGCTTTTCCACCATCGAATTGTTTTCCATCAACGTAACCATCAAAATCCAAAGTTACATAGTCATCATTTTTTACAGGTTTGTTTGTTTCAACAAGACGAGAAGCGCGAAGTAGTTCTCTTCTGATTGCTTCTTCAATATCTTCATCTTTCACTTCAAGTTTTTCTCTTGTGAATGTAAGACCTGTATGTTGAGCGAGTTCAAATTCAGGAATGCATTGAAGAGTCATAACCATCTCAACGCCATTTTCATCGATTTTGTTGATATCAAGTTTTGGAGAATCAACAGGTTTAACTTCTTCATTTTCTCTTAAAATTTGAGTGTAAGCCAAATAATAAACTTCATCTAAAGCTTCGTTCATGAAAGCTCCGGCACCATAAGTTTTTTCAATAATATTTCTTGGGGCATGACCTTTTCTAAACCCTGGAATATTAAATTTTCCTTTATTTTTTTGATAAGCAGTGTCTAAAGCCTTGTCCCAATCTTGTTTTTCAACAGTAATTTTAGCTTCAAAAACACCATTTTCTTTCTTTTCTAAATTATATTTCATCTATTTTCTCCTTTAAGTTTATATATGTTTACATATTTAACGTGCGTATTTTATCACAAGTTAAAAATTAAATCAAGATTTTTTTCAATATTTAATTTAAAGTTGATTGACCAAAAGTTAGTAGTTTTGACATATAAACTCTAAAACAAGGCAATAAAACCAATTATTACAAGTGCAAAACCACAAATATTGAATAAAACAATAGACTTATTTCTGTTTTTCTTAAGTTTATTTTCTCTAATATATAATTGCCTTAAAACATACACTCGTTCTTGTTCAATTTCCTCATCAAATTCAGTTTCTTCTGTTAGGTTATCATACAAATCTTCCGTTTCTTTCAATTGAATTGAAACATTTTCAAGCTCTTTTTCAACTTTTTCTTTGTTGTAAGGCACAAACAACATTAGGGAAGCACCCAACAAAATAAAACCAAAAGAAAGGCAGTATTTATTTTCACTGCCTAAAATAAGTAACAATAAGCCTATAAACAAACTCACCAAAAACGTGGTGAGTTTCAAATTAAATTTAAATTTCATCTGTTAAAATGCACCCAAAACTAAGAACACAATAATTGCAATAACAAACAAGATATATGCAATCATCCAACCAATATGTTTTCTTGATTTTGCGTAAGAAAATGCAAAAACTGCTGTGATTGTGTAAGCAATAACTTGAGCAACAAGATTCAATGCAGAAATCACTGAAGAGCTTAAACCAACCGCACTTAAAATTTTACCAAGAACCAAAGCAACAGCAATGAAAGCAATTGCAATATATGCCAAGAAATTAACAAAACCCTTTCCTTTCATAATCTTTTTATCTCCTTTCACTAATTTATCAATTCAATTATACCACTAATTGAGAATTCCGACAAATGATTTGCCATATTTTCTAACAATTTACCTTATCTTATTAAGAACTTCTTTAAAATATTCAGGTAATTCAACAACAATCTCCATCAATTTTTCTGTTGTTGGATGAACAAATTGAATCTTATAGGCAAACAGCAACTGTCCGTTTGTTTTTATGCCTTTATCAATTCCCCCATAAAGAGAATCTCCAACAATGGGATGATTTTTTGATTTTAGATGCGCACGAATTTGATGCGTCCTACCAGTTGTGAGTTTACAATTAAGCAACGTATAATGATCAAAAACCTTGTCAACAGTGAAAATTGTTTTTGAATATTTCCCATGTTGTTCATCAACCAACGCCATCTGCTCTCGGTTTTTAGGATTTCTACCCAAAAATCCAACAACCTCAAAATCTTCCTTTATTTTACCTTTAATTAATGCTTTATATTCTCTATTTAGCGTCTTATCCTTAAGCTGTTCACTCAAAATCTTGTGCGCATGATCATTTTTTGCAACCATCATAAGTCCACCAGTATCTTTGTCTAGCCTGTGAACAATTCCCGGTCTCATAACACCATTTATTGAACTCAAATCCTTAACATGATACATCAACGCATTAACCAACGTGTGTGATTTTGTTGTTGAACATGGATGCACAACCAAACCAACTTGTTTGTTAATAACCAATAGGTCATTATCCTCATAAACAATGTTAAGTGGAATATTTTCCGGACTAACATCTATTGTTTCATTCTCTTTTTCATCAACTTCAATCACGTCTCCAACTCTTAATTTGAAACCTGCTTTTTGTTTTTTTCCATTAATTAAAATTCTTCCCTCATCATTCATTATTTTAATAAATGATCGCGAAAAATTTGTGTTTTCAGCTAAAAACACATCAAGTCGAACATCATTAAAATCGCAAACAAACTTATTTTTCATTTTTCTTCCCTTGCATAAATAATATGAATATTGCAAGCATAACAGCACCAACACATAAAAAGCTGTCAGCAACATTGAAAACTGGGAATGTTGGATAAAAATCTAAGAAAATAAAATCACGAACATAACTTAAGCATATTCTGTCGATTAAGTTTCCAATTGCACCACCAATAACAAAACCAAAAGCCATACAATAGAATGTGTTTTTATTCTTAACATAACGATTGAATAAAAATAACACCACAATCATAATAATGCTTACAACGATTAGCCAAATTGTTTTTCCACTAAGCATCCCCCAAGCAGCACCCGTGTTTTGCACATTCCCCGCAATGGAAACAATATTTGGAATAAGGTTAAAATACTCAATATTAAATAAAAAATGTTTGGTGACCAAATCCGCCACCAAAACCAAAACTAATACTGCTATAATTTTAATCCAATTCTTCATAAATCTAATTCTTCTTCAAAATCTTATGACCTTCTGGAGCAAGCAAGAATAAATCGCCATTCCAACGATGAATGCTACCATTAAGCCCGTAGATTGCACCAGACAAGAAATCCAAAATTCTATCCATATCTGCCGTTGAAAGACCTTCAAGATTGACTGCAACTGTTTGTCCTTGTTTTAAATAATCCACAACCTGTTGAATTTCACCGTAACTCTTTGGCTCAACCATGATGATGTTTGAATTTGCTTGAAATCCGAAATTGCCAAATTGAGATGCTTGTGTTTCTGATGTTTGAGAAGATCTTCCCTCAACTTTTTCATGCAAATTAAAGTTGGCATATTTATCTTCTTGACCAACTTTTTTTGTTTTTTTATCTTTTTTGTTTTTAGTTTCTTTGGTTTCAGTGTTTTCAAACCCAAGACCATGCATAACCCAATCAAAAAAACCCATAAAACTCCCCTCTGTTTAATAAGAAAAATTTGTTTTTACTAACATTAACTGAAAATTTGTTTTCTTAAAAGTTCATATTCTTCATCACTTGCGAGTTTAAATTCCTCTAAAACGCGTTCATAAATCTCAATAATTTTTTTGTTTCCTTTTAACTTTGCCTTTTCAAGCATTTTTTCGGAAACTTTGATTGCTCCCGCACGATTTTGTTTAATATCGATTGAAACAATTTGTTCAATAACATCCATACATTTTTCTTCAAATTCTTCAACTGTCATAATTGCTCCTTTTCAATTGGGTGTAAATTCAGCCAATCCACCTAATCTTAATCTCACCATATAAATTATAATAATAACAAAAAATATTTTTGTCAACAAAATATGAAATTCTAACAAAATATTTTCTCTGAATGAAAAAAGAGCGCAAATGCGCCCTTTTTATTGATTTATGTTTTCTTTACAACAATTTTGAAATCAATTGTTTCATCATCATTGTTTGTTGCTTCGCAAGATATTGTTAGTTTAGTTACATTAGGATTATTATCAAAATAATCTTTTAACTTTTCACCATTCAACTTTAAATCATGCGTTGCAGCATCGAATGTTTCAAGATATCCATCTAAACATAAAACTTCTTTCAAGTTTGAATAATTTCCAACTGTTATGTCTGCATCTCCTCCTGAATATGTCACGCCAATTTCAACTTCACTTGGCAAAACAAACACAATTCTAACTCTAAGTGTAATTTCTTCTGCAATCTCAATATTGGCATAGATATTTTCATAATCGTTTTCATATGGATTTTGCAATTTGTAAGCGTTTAAAGCTGAAGAGCTGATTGTGATTTTTTCAGATCCATAGTTAGCACCCTTACTATCGTCACTATAATAATCACTAATACTATTAACATGTTGTTCTACCATTCCTTTAGTAGTATCCATTGACCATTTAATAAATGCACTTGATAAATCTAAATTAACATTACCACTCGCATCTGGTTTATAGGTTATCTTGAAATAAGTTGTTTCAATTCCAGCTGAATTATAATCAGGAAGAATTAAATCTGCATTTCCGTTTAAGTAAATATAATAGAAATCTTGACTTATGCTATAGAATGTCGATCCAACTGTTCCCGTGTATGTTACCTTCTTCACATAATAAGTATTAACCCCACTAGAATCCTTTGGAATTTTAATTGTTGCATAACTATTACCTATTGTTGGATTTCCGGCAGCAGCATTAATTACCCAATCATTGTTAGTTGGATCCCCACCAACACCAATAATTACTGCGTCCGCTGGAAGATTGTTCTCGACGATATAACTATCTAAGAATAAATCTGAAATCGTGTAACCTTTACCATCATTGGTTTTTGCTCTTATTGTATTATTTGCAAATAATCTAAATCCTGATGGATTGTCTGTCGCATATGCTCCAATTGTAAGTGTTTTAACTCCATTATCAATCAATGCAAATTCCGCACGCATTTCATTTTTAAACAATTCTACTCTATTTTCTGTTAAATCAATTCCATATTGCCCGCTGTTTGAAATTTCCTTCAAATCAAATTTAACTGAAGTTTTGCCAACTTCTGTTAAACTAACGGAATCACTTACTTCATAGTTCTTAATAAACACTTCAAATGCAAATATGTTATCAAAACTTGACATAAACAAGCTATAAACATTGTCAGAAATATCTGGATTGTCACTTTTTCTATTAACAATTGTTGTTCTTTGTGAAACTATGCCATTAGATAACATTCTTGTTTGAGTGTTATAAGTGATGTTCTTTCCATCAATCTCAAATACTTTTACACTTTCTGAATCAGCAGAAGTGGTTATTGCAGTGTTTCTACTCGCATCTTCCAAAACAACATTTCCTCTTGTATATTTAAGGCTATAATTAACAGAATCTATTGTTGCTGTTTCATAATATGTGAACAATGTCAAATAATTACCAACAAGGCTTGAATCAACATTAACGCTTGCCGGGTTAGAAATGGTTGTTTCTTTGTTTACTTCAATTTTTTGTTCATTAACAACACAGTATGTTATATAGAAAACTTGAACTTTTTCATTTGTTGCTGTTAAACCTAAATATTCAATATAAATTTTATATGTAACATAGTATGCTTGTTTATTAATTGATATTGGAACATTTGGTAAAACAATGTTTAAACCTGAATCCAACAACAATTCTTTTTCAGTTTCAGCACCTGTTCCTAAATATGATAAATTATCCATTGACTCAGTAAACAAATCTTCTGCAGATTTTTCGCCATTTCCATCAATTGGATTAATAACATACTCATATGAAACTTTTGGACTATTTAAGTTAATATTGCTTGTGAATATACTAGATTTTGTCATAACAACACCAACGTCACCACTTCCAACATTTGTTGAAATAATTGGCATTGAAACACCTGAAGAAATTGCATATGTTTCTGTTCCAATCTTTTCCGCTGCCTTTTGAAGATTTAGCAATCCAGAAACTTGAATTGTCCAATAAACACGATATATTCCAAATCCTCCAGTATCAACAGAGAGCTCCAACTCAATTTCACCAGAGAAATCTTTGTTGAAAGTAATTCCCGATTGAGAAACTGTTAATCTTTCATCTTGAGTGATCGGAGTCACAAAAACCGATGATCTTCCATTTGACTTTGTTCCTTGATATAAATCGAAAGCAAGAACGTTATAATAGAAATTTCCAGCCGACTCAATCCTATTTGATTCAATAATATCCTTTTTAGACACGAAATTAATTGATAAATCATCAAATGTTTTAACACTTGCACCTGATACATTCGTCAACACAAATCTTGTTTCAGGAGTTTTGTTTCCTTGGTTTTTATTCAGATCTTCACCATTAACAACAATTTGCATATTAACTTTAATCATCAAATTATATGTTAATGTTTTAACGATATATTTGTCGTCTTTTATTGCATTAAAGGTTGCAATTAGTGTTACATCTTCACCAACTGTTCCTAAATAAGCAGATTTGCTAACTTCGTCATAAACAAACAAATTGTTAGAGGCTTTAATTTTTTGCCATTTTTCACCAGACTTAACTTTATAGGTGCCTTCAACAAATTCGTATGTTAGTTGAGCATTTTCACCTCCGTTTTCAACGAATATTCCATCATCTAATAACGAATCTGAATCATTGTCTTCAAACAAATGCACTGTTGAATTTGCCATTTTAATATCTAAATCTGTTTCATAATTTCCATAAACTTTTCTTGCGCTCAAAACAAGCTCCAAATCCTTAACGAGAGTGTCACCACCATTTACACCACCCGCTGAGAACTTAAACACAAAATCTTGAACTTCTTGACCAGCTTTCTTTTCAACCTTAAACTTAATCACATCATTCGTTATATCATAAATAATATAGATCTTACAGAATGACAAATTGTCAAATAGATATTGAATGCTTGTTTCTGTAACCTCTGGAGTGGTTGGTATAGCCAAAGTTCCTCCATCGATTGAATATTCCTTAATTTTAAACACACCAGGATTCTTAGAGTCTAGCATTGTTCCAACAACAAATTCATTTGTTGCACCAGCACTGTGATCATACATAAACGATATATACTCATTAGTTCCAGAGTTATATGTTCCATATGCTCCATCACCTGAAGAATAATTTAATCCATCAACATTATTTCCAGGCATGATTTGATACGTATATTTCACACCACTTAAAGAATCAATTCCAGCCCTATTACTCAATTGCACAACACATTCTGTTGCAACTGTAACTTCATTGAAATTAATCTTATAAACCCCACTATCTTTTCTAATGCTTGCGTGCGCACTGCATGTGAAAACAATATAGTTAGGATTTGCTTCAGTTGTGAATCCTAATGTTTCAAAATCGACTGATTTAACCTCAAACACGTAATAACCAGAAACATCAGAACCTTCAGAAACAGACTTTAATACGTATGTTCCGTTTTCTTGTTTATAGTATTTCACGCCTGTTTGAGCAGTGTTACCTGAGCCTAACAATTCATACACACCTAACTCAAATCTGCTGTTTAACCAATCTTTATCTAATTCTAAAGGTGATGGTGATTTAACAACATTCTCATGATTGGCATTTTCAACAAGATATTTTGCTTGCATTGTTGAATAAGTTTGAGCAATTTTTAAATACACACTTCTTTCAGCATACTCTTTTCCAGAACCATCTTTAACGATAACATTCATAACAGCAGATAAAGGTTTTTCCAAATGAACAAATTCGATTGTTTCACCACCATTTAATGTTATTTCTTTATTGTCTTGTAAGATAACATCTGTTGTTGGATCAATTACATGATCATGAAGACTATCTTTATTAACATCCTTGAATGTTAATCCTAATAAAACTGTAACATCTGCATATATCTTTACTCCACCAATTGTGTAAAGTTTATAATCGGTTTCAGATTCGTAATCGATGGTTAATTTTGAGCCAACATTGCTAGTAAAGTCACCTGAAGCTGTTGTTTCAAGCGGATTTGTATATGACGTTCCAGCATTAGAACTTTCCGGAATGTAAACACCAGGTAAAACTTTAAACTTAAATGTTCTTGAAATTGCACCAGTAATAAAGTTGCTATATTCAATTCTTATGTCAACATATTGAACTTCATTAGTTAAATTAAATTTTAAAGTGTCACCAACCAATTTCACATCAGTTGAAGCATTCAATTGTGTTGCACCGATGAACACTTTATAACTATCCTCATAGGTTCCGAAATAATAACTATCTGCCTTCAAGTTAACTGTTTTTTCGAATCCTTCTGGATTTCCTCCATTAAATTTAAATTCACCAACTGTAACCATTTTTGAATTTAAACTCTCTTGAGTTGGAACAACAGTTGCTTGATATGTATATGTAACAAAAGTTCTTGTGTTTCCAAACTCATATTCAACTAAAATTTTTGTGTCTGTTCCAACACATTTTACCATGCTTATTATTGAACCTGAATATGTGAAGTTTGTATGTTTTGTAACATCATATTCTTCACCATCAATTTCAAGAATAGTTGCTGTCCAGCTGCCAAACGGACAATCTATTTGTTTTTCACTTGGCTCAACTATCGCTGTGAACACACCATTAGGAAGTTCATAATTTAAGTCTTCTCCAAAATTTACAGCATTCGTTGGTTGTGCATAAATTGTTATTGTCCCATAACAATATCTTGCAAAATTGTTGTTCATAACCAAGCCAATGGTTATTGTGTTAAAATGTTCGTCTAATAAAATTTCATCAGTTTCTGAAAGTTTTGACCACCTCTTATTGTTATAGTCGAAACCATTCAATTCTGTTGTTCCATGATATAAATAGATGTTTGTTGTTTCTTTTTGATAAGGAACATTAAATGTGTTATAAATTCTATCTTTTATGCTATCAACAAATTTAAAATAAGTTTTATCTAAATTAATATTATATGAAAGGTAGTCATCCTCAAATTCGGTTTTGTTTTCATCATCATAAACAACAACTTCCAAATTGTTTTCCACATTTATTTTGTTGTCACCAACGCAATAAACATAAATATTATAATATTTCACGTAACCTGAAGCTGTTGAAAGTTTAAATATTAACAATCCAAACACATCTTTTTCAGCTGTAGGCAAAATTATCAAATTTGCATTAGAGACGTTAATTCCTTTGTTAACATAATCAAACATCATGTTGCCTTGTTGATATGCCACCAACTGAATGATCAAATCTGTTGATGAGTTAAGTCTATGATTTTCATAATCGTTTTTAACAACAGCCCTATTAAGCTTTTTAATTTCATCATAATTAAAGTTAATTGTCGTTGTTGTGTTTGTATGAATTGCAACAGATTCATACTTAACATTTGTCAATGAATATACGCCATCTGGTGAAGCATTTTGAACATTTGCAACCACCTTTGCATCTTCCTCATTTAAGAATCTCATATTAACTGAACTTATTGAGTCATTTTCAGGATATTGAGTTTCAATAGATTGCCTGTTATGAATAACCAATTCAACGTAATAAACATAGCTTCCACCTTGTTTATAAACAACTGTATATTCAATATAGATTATTTTTGTTGCTCCGTCTATTTCATTAAATGTGACAGGATAATATTGTGCAGAATTTAGTGCACTATTATATCCATCTCTATCATGCCATCCTGAAACGACTGATCCTGCAACGTTGTTTGCTGAATAACTATCTTCATATTTAATTCCAGAAACGTGTAGCATTGAAACGTCTTCGTCTTTACGAATATAGTTATCTTCTAGTTCATCGTTAATATTATAGATTCCGTCCAACAAATCAAATGTTGCTCCAGAATACACTTTTTCAATGTTTGTTCTTGTGTTTGGTGCATATGGAACAATTGTCATTTCTGTTTGGTAAATTAATATACCATCACTAAATATGAACTTAACTAAAACATTTTTTAATTCTTCCGCAACTGGTGTTTTAATTCTAAATTGTGTACCATCGTTCGAAAATTCAAATTCCAAATTATCAGCTGTAATTTCACTTAAAATAAAACCTGTTGCTGGATTATTTTCATAATCCTCAATGCTTATAAGATTATCATACCATTTCAAAGCATTTAATTGATTTGGAGTTGAACCAGAAATTTTATATTGATTTTCAACAACAAATTCATTTGTTGAAACATTAACACCATTACATTTCAATGTAATTCTTCTTGTCACAGAACCTGCTAAAGATTGCATTGTTCCAACAGTTAATCCTGTTGCCACATTAAATGTTAATTTAGGATCTGTGTTTGCTCCACCAATTGACAATGTTAAGTCATCTGGAACACCTGTATCAACCTTATTTGAGTATAATGTATTCTCATCTTTACCATACACAGTTGCATTGTTAGTAAAGTATTTACCCAATTCATACAGGTCATATATATTATAGGCTGTATCACTCCTTAAGGTAATTTCTTTTTGAGTTGCAATAACATTTGGCAAAACATTAAATGCTGGGAATGTTACAGCTTCATTACCCGCAATATATGCCGTAATATAAAGCTCTCCAACACAATCTGCTGGTATTTTATATGTCAAATCTGAATCGTCTGCAGCAGAAACAGTATTACCACCAACCTTGAAAGAAACCTTATCATTAACCCCATCTTTAGTCACTTTAAACACCGCATAGTCAGAGTATTCCCCACCCGCTATTTCGAGTTTTGTTAATTGAATATTTGTGCCAGCATATAAAATTCTATCTTCCCAAACTGTGTTGATAGAAATTGATACTTTTGACTTAAATGTTAAGTAAAGTGTTTCTGTTAATCCCTTTATCGTTTCAACATTAAATGTGATAGTGAGAGGAACAGAGTTATCCACCTTATTGAACACCCATCCTAAAGTTTCATCATTGGTTATCGTTAAAATTACCTCATCAGGATCTGCAGGATTGGTTTTTATCTTTACAAGTTCCCAACTGTTATCAGCTTTTGGAACTGCAGTTAATTGTCCAGCACCATAAGAGTTGCTTCTTAGATTAGAAATTTTCACAAAATTGTTGTTAGACATAACAACATCTTGTCCTTCTTTTTGTTTAAGTTTAACAAATTCATTAAGTTGAACATTAGCGGTGTTTTTTGTTTCAAAATAAGTCGATGCATATACAACATCAAAATCACCAATGGTCTCAACTTTGATTAATCCTGTTGTTGTTCCAATTGTTACTGACAGCACCGCAACACCAAATTTTTCAACTAAATTATCTAACGATCCACTTCCTTCAACAAACGCTTTTAACACTTCAGCATTAAAAATCTCATTATTTGATGAAATATATTCTAATGCATATGTTTTATTTTTACCTCTTTCAATGTCTTGGAAACCTAAAGCAGCATCGCTTGGAGAGGTTTCTTTGTTAAAGATGTTTGCAAAATCAACAACATATTCTTCAACACCAATAAAAACTTTAAGTACATATTCATACTTTTGTGTTGTTACGTTGTAGTCAACATAAACTCTAATATATCTGTTATTACCCGAGCTTACAATGTCTTCTTCTCGTGTGCCGTTTTCAAACAAAACAATGTCATCCTCAACTGTAATTCCATGTTTTAACACAATTGTTTCTGGGCTTCCACTCATGATTTTGATGCTACCTACATTAATTTTAATGTTTTCACATTCAATACAGAATTCAAAATCGATTGTTTTATTTGTGTCGCTCAAGCAATTTTCAGTTTCAAAACTAAGTGTAAGTTTATTATCAGCATATTCGAGATTCTTTATTGTAATATTATCTCTATAGTTTGAAGAGAAGAATGATTTGTCCACATAATAGAAATCATGAATTTTCCCCATCATTTCTGGATTTTCATCAGAACTTAAAACCAAGCTACAATTAGTTGTTTTTTCATAGAAATAGTATGATCCTCCAACCGGTGTTATTGCTTCAGCTTCTCTATAGTAATTATATTCTAATATATCAGTATTTAAAATGTATTTACCATATATGTCAATATCATAACTCGATTCTGTATAAACTTTAACAATTTCACTTGCATCAAATGATTTTCCATTAGTTATAATTTCATCATTAATAATATCATTAACTGATTCTTGAAAACCATTTTTAAATTGCACCATGAAGATCTTGCTTGTTTTGTTTGTACTTGAAACTTTGTCGTTTACAATAACTTCATTAACAAAAACTTTTTTACCATTATCATCAATAAAGAAATCTCCAACCAAAACATATGTGTTACCATTATCAGGGTCAACATACTGAATATTATCTATAGTCTTGATAACATTTGAAGGGTTTTGTTGAACCATAAACACACAAGCGTCATAACTTCCCGATTTTAATTCTATAATTTCATCAAATGCCAAACTACCATAAACTGTTTCATTGCCTCTCTTGAAATTAATATCTAACTCTAGATCTCTAGAAGATTGATATCCGAAAAGCAAATCAATTTCTTTCAAGGTGACAGGTTGAGTTTTGAACAAATTATCGCAATCAAACAATCCAGAACTATTAACTACCAAAGCCCCCAAACACAATTTTTCAACATCTGTTGGCATTGATTTTGTTGTGATTTTCCAACTTCTGGTTTGAGCATCTTCCACAACATCAAAAGTAAAATTTGCCAAATTGAAGTTATCCATATCATCTTTAATGTAGAATGTTAAGTACTTACCTGTTTTCAACATTTTGATATCGGTTCCGTTTGTTACCGCAACACCATTATAAGTATAAAACTTTCTTTCCTCATATCCAAAAGCATAAGCACTCTTAACAACGGTATAGCCATCACAAACATTAATTTTTGTAAGTTCATATATTTTTGCAGTGCCGTGAGGATAAACCTCATCCCATTCCTGCCCCAAACTGTCAACAAACACTGGCTCTTTATCCACCAACATGTCTGATGTTATCGTCCCAAGATTAAATTCATTATAATGAACTGGAGCAGACGTTTGATTGCCATCTGTTCCTCTTTTTAGGTAAATTCCAAGATTATTCTGTTCAGCATCACTGTTGTCTAAGTAGATTACTTCATTTTCCTTATAAAGATTTAGTGCAATATCAGTACCATCAAAACCTATTTGTGAAATTTCAGTAGACTCAACCTCAATCACAACATTGGTCACTGTCATATATGGAGAATTTTGATCATCAACACTATTTAATTTGTGGTGATTTGGTTGAGCCAATGATAAACCATTAACCTTAGCTTCATATTCCATTTTTGCTTGATATGTTTTAAAGACCGCAAGATAAAATCTGTGTGTGCTTGGATTTGCTGTGTTAGCCAAGAAAGTAATCTTATCACCATCATGTGTTAAAATAGAATGCAATGGAGAATCTTCTTTGTCTATTTCTTCTTTTGTAACCAACAAAAAGTCATCACCATACCCCATACCTTCAACGTTATAGTATAGTTCAATTTCTTTCGCGCTTTCTTTTGAAATAGGTTGTAATGACAATGGGGTGTTTATGATATATTTAAAATCCAAACCAATACCTACACCAACATTAATTGTTTGAGTGTTATCATGTTCAATTATGCTATCACAATCGATAAAGATCTCTTCAACAACTCTATCAATCCAAATTGTCATGTCATTATCCGGAAGTTTTAAATTTTCGTTAACACTCTTGGTTCTTAAAACAACCTTACCATCAGTTGCTCCCTCAGAATTATCTTTAAGAGCGTTGATCATATAATAAACCGGTTCATTACATTTCACGAGATAGCGATTATTTTTATCCTTAACGAGAGGTTTACCATTTGCCTCACAAAGCGTAATCAACTTAGATCCTTTAACATCTTTGAATTCAATATAACAATCTTTTTGATTTACTTCATGCTCTTCATTTGGATTTGATCCAGAAATGATGAAAGAATAAATTTGAGGTGCTTTAGCTTTATCCTCAAACTGAGACTCCCATTCATTAATCCTATCAACATCAAAAGTGTTGCCTTCAATAACAACTTCTTCAGTGACCGCAAACTCTAACACTGTTGGATAAACCTCCGGTGTTTTAAATTTGCCCATAGCAGCCATAACCCCAACAACAGCACCAAGAAAACCAAGCACCGCTGCAAAAACCAGTCCAATTGTTTTGAAAACTTTTTTAACGATATACCCCTTCATAAATCCCCACTAAATGCTCATGATTTAATTTAGACAAACTAATCAACCATCTAAAACTTGGCAAGATAATAGTATTATCTACAAAACATTACAAAATAATTATAAATAATTAAAAAAATAAAGTCAAATAAAACATTTAAAAAGAAAAAGAAAAATAAATTTAACCTCGAAAAATTTAATTCTAAAAAATGTTTTAATTTTTATAAAAAATATTAAAAAACACCAAAAACAAATATTTTTTTGGCAT
>JAZLCR010000039.1:0-22217 GCA_045614345.1 Candidatus Onthoplasma sp. | reverse complement strand
ACTTTTTTCTTTTTTATTTTCTGTTAAAACATTTTTGATTTTTTCAAAAACGCTTCTTCTGAAATCATTTAAGGCCTTTTTAGTCAAAAACACATTACTCATTTCACAAGTTATATCCGCTTCAAACAAATCACTTTTATTAAAGTTATTTTTAAATTCAACTTCTGTTATTGGTTGACTTTTTGCCTCAGAACACACCTCTCCCAAAACTGAAAATTGTTTATCAAACAAATTAATTATTGCTTTAATTTTTTCACCAACCATTGCAACAATTTTGATTTCAACTTTTTTTCGTAGGGTTTTACTTAACAACTCTTGTTCTTTTTCAAAATCCAAAATCAAATTAACAACATCTCCAACTTTTACATTTTGCGTTGTTGTTACCCTGTAAATACCATTAACTTTTTGAATATCATATGCTGTTATAACTGTCTCATCTTTTCCATCAACAAATTTCAAAACAGATTTGGGTGAAATTTCTCTATCGCTTGAAATGAAAACTTCGTTAAATTTCTTTCCCGATTTAAAACGTTCCACTCTACCAACTTCAATACCAATATGATTTTGTCTATTTGAAATTATATCTCCATTCCCATTAAAATATCCAGCAGTGTACCCACGATTGAACGCAAGTTTAAGTTCTTCTAAGTCATAATTCTGACCATTTAATGCTTGTTTGTAAATCTTTGTTGCAACACCAACATAATACGGTCTTCTTGCTCTGCCTTCAATCTTTAAAACATCAACGCCAGCCTCTTGTAGATCCTTAATGTTGTCCAGCATATTAAAATCTTTTGCACTCAACAAATACCCATTCTTAATTTCTTTATTATTAAATCTAAAAGAATAAGGAAGTCGACAAAGTTGTTTGCATTTCCCACGATTTCCACTTGCATCGTGAAGATATGAACTTAAATAACAATTTCCAGAGAAGCTCACACACAATGCACCTTGGCAAAAATATTCAATTTCGATGGAACTATTTTCTTTGATTCGTTTAATTTCTTTAAGCGGTGTTTCTCTTGATAAAACAACCCTTTTAAACCCCAACTTTTCGATTTCTTTCACGCCTTCGAGATTATGAATTCCCATTTGAGTGCTTGCGTGCATTTCAATTTGTGGAAAACGCTCATGAATTAAACTTGCCAAACCAATGTCTTGAATAATAAAACAATCAACCCCAAGATTATAAGCATCAACAACCAAATCCAAAGCTGATTGCATTTCATCATCAGAAAATAAAATATTAACTGTTAAATTCACTTTCACATCAAAAACATGCGCAAACTCAACAGCCTCTTTAAGAGTTGATAATGAAAAACCTTCAATGTTTCGAGCGTTGAAATCCTTAACCCCAAGATAAACCTCATCCGCACCATTGAAGACTGCCATTTTTAAACTTTCAAAATCCCCCGCTGGAGATAAAATCTTCATACTCATATATATATGATAACACAAATTCACCTTCCGCACAAGAGATAATAAAAAAATTTAATTTTTCAAATTGCGTATTTTTTGTTTTGAAATTATAAAAAATCAATAATTTTAATCATATTTTACACATTTCAACCAATAATTTTGAAATTATTTTAAAAAACGTATTTAACTTTTTAAAAAAAAGTGTTATAATTAATCCAAATCAAAGGAGAATTTAAATGAAAAATTTCAAAACAATTCCCATCACTCTTGTAACTGGTTATTTAGGAAGTGGGAAAACAACATTACTTAATCATATCTTAACAAACACAAAGGGTTACAAATGTGCAGTTATTGTTAACGACATCGGTGAAGTTAACATTGATGCCGATTTGATTGAAAAGGGCGGAATTGTTAACAAACGTGAAGAAAGTTTAGTCGCTCTTCAAAACGGCTGTATTTGTTGCACATTGCGTCAAGATCTCATTGAACAAATTCATGACATTGTAAAACAACGAAAATTTGATCATATAATCATTGAAGCAAGCGGAATTTGTGAGCCGATTCCAATCGCGCAAACACTTAACTTTTTAACAGAAAGTTTCAAACAAAACAACATGCCAATTTACTGCAAACTTGATGCCGTTGTTAGTGTGGTCGACACATTACGAATGGTTCAAGAATTTGGATGCGGTGATGAACTTGTTAAAAAGAACATTGATGAAGAAGATATCGAAAATCTTGTCATTCAACAAATCGAATTTTGCGACATACTCATAATGAATAAGGTTGGTGAGGTCAAAGCAGAGGAATTATCTCGAGTTAAAAAGATTGTTAAAAATCTTCAACCAAAAGCCAAGTTAATAGAAACAGATTTCTCTCGTGTTGAAATGAGGGATATTTTAGACACAAACCTATTTGATATGGAAAATGCATTAACTTCCGCCGGTTGGTATCAACAAATTGATAAAGATATTGATGAAATTGAAAAAGAAAACACCAAACATGAACATCATCACGAGCATCATCATGAACACGATGAACATCGCGAGTGTGAAGAATGCAATCACGAGCACCATGACTGCGATTGCAAAGAAGATGAACATGGCCACAAACACCATGAAAAACATTGCAAGCATCATCACCACCATCATGAACACTGTCATTGCCACAACCACGAGCACGGCGAAACTGAAGAATATGGAATCGGCACATTTGTTTACTTTAGAAGAAAACCTTTCGACAGATTAAAATTCGAAGATTTCGTTTCTCGTGACTTTGGAAAACAAATAATCAGAACAAAAGGTCTTGTTTACTTTAGCGATGACACCAAGATGTCTTTCATCTATGAACAGGCAGGCAAACAAAAAATGCTCACCGAAAATGGTCCATGGTACGCAACTTATCCAAAACAACAAGTTCAACAACTTCTTCAAATGGACGAGAAGTTCAGAAAAGACTGGGATGAAACTTACGGCGACAGAATGATCAAACTTGTTTTTATAGGTCAAAAAATTGATAAGAAAAAAATTATTGAAGAATTAGATAAAATTTAATTAAAAATTCAAAAAAACCCCTAAAAATAGGGATTTTTTAATATTTTTTTATTGAAATAATTAATTTTTTTAATATTTTTTATTTATTTTCTAAATGCTTGTTGACATAACATTTCATAATATGTTGCAGGTTCTTCAAAGCCTTCTCTGCTTTCCTTTTTACCAACCGTGAATGTTGTTAAAATTTCTTTTAAACCCTTTTCCATATTTTCATACAAAACCTTTAATTCATTGGCTTTAACCTTATATTTTCTCAATTCTTTTTCATCTAGTCCAGAACAATGATAATCCAGTTCTTCTTCATAATTTAATTCGGAAAGTCTCTGTTCAAAAAGTTTTCTAAATTCCAAATCAGCAAGAATAATATCATTTTCTTTCTTCATTTGAAGATAGTCAACAATTGTTTTAATATCTTCTAATTTATAAACATTTTTATTTAAATAAATTTGCTTTAAAAATTTTAATCTAAAATCTTTGTTCTTTTTTAAATATGGATTAACATAGTCGTAAAAATAAATTTCACATTCAGCAGGATTAATTGATGTTTTTGCAATACTTAAAATAAATTCTTCATCATTCATTAACCCTGGAAAATTTTTAAACGATTGATGATTATTAAATTGGTTTGCAATTAATTCTCCTTCTGATCTCTTTTCCTCACCACAAGGTTTTACGGCACACTTCCTAACCAATTTTAAAAAAACTCTTTTATCGCCATATCTTTCAACATAATCATCAAAAGAAAATCTTTCCATTTTCTTTTTATATCTTTCTTCAACATGACTAACTTTCATTGCTCTTTTCTTATCTGCCATAGCGCACCTCTTAACAAAAAACTAACACCGAAACACCAATTTGTCAATACCTAAAAAGAAAAAATCTTGCTTTTTCAAAAAAATAAACATTATGGAAAACTATTGAAAATTAAAATTTTTATGATATAATCATAACATCAAATTGATTATTGGTCTTAGCAATCCAAATACCAAATATAAAAACACTCAACTTAGCCCATAAAAGTGCTAGAGGGTTGTGTTTTAAAAAAATATGATTTTTTAAGGAGTTTTTATGAAGTTAATTGTTGGTCTTGGCAATCCAGATGGTAAATATAAAAACACATACCACAACACAGGCTTTAATGCTGTTGATTTTTTTGTTAACAAAATTGGTCACAAATTCACAACAAAGAAGTGTAAGGCTGAAATTTGCAAAGGGGATGGATTCATTGTCGCAAAACCTCAAACATATATGAATCTAAGCGGCGATAGCGTCTATGAACTTAAAAAATATTTCAAGATTTCACCAAATGACATTTTGATAGTATACGACGATATTGATTTACCAAAAGGGAAAATTCGTTTCAGACTTGCAGGAAGTGCTGGAACACACAACGGTTTAAGAGATATTGTGAATAAAGTTGGAATAACTCCAAGACTTAGACTTGGAATTGGAAGAGACTCAAGCTTGGATTTAAAAGATTATGTTTTATCAACATTAGATTATCAAAGCAAGGAAATCATGCAAGAAACTTATTCAAAAGCCAGCGAATTGATTGAAAAATTCATTTTAGGTGAACTATGTCAAGATACAACGATTTAATTTCAAACATTGGCAAGTCAACAATCTTTTGTAATAATTTAGGCTTTGGAGAACAGGGATCTATTTTAAACAAAGTTGGCAAAGCCGTTTACATTTGTCCAAACATTGAGAAAGCGCGTCAAATGCAACATCAACTAAATTCACTCAATTGTGAAAATGTTTTGGTTGATGATTTTTCTCGTCCTTTCACATTGTCAAAATTTCAAAGCAATGAAAGCAGACTAGATTTAATCAAAACAATCTACAAGCTTTGTTTTTCTAATCCAATTATTATAACAACTGCAAACATATTTTTTTCTTTTTTACCAAATTTAGAAACATTTAAAAACAATGTGATAAATTTAAATAAAACTGACGAGTATAATATTTTGGCAATCGAAAAAAGATTAGTTTCGATAGGTTATAAAAAAGTTGAAAGCGTAACCTGCGCAGGTGAATTTTCTCGCCGTGGTGACATTTTAGATATATTTAATGTTATCGATAATAATCCAACTCGCTTTGATTTTTTTGACAGCCAAATCGAAGACATATATTCGTTTGACTTTTTAACATTTGATAAAATCAAGTCTAAAAATGAAATAATTATTGCACCAAACAAAATTGCGTTGTTTACTCAAAAAGAAAAACAAGAAATTTTAACCAAATTAAACGAGTTAAAGCTTGAAAATAATTTAATTTTCGATTTAATTAATTATATTGAGCAAGATGAGGACATCCCTCTTGAATTTTTGTACCCAATATTAGAAAACATAAAAACATTTTCAAATATTAATTATCCAATAATTATTTCTAATCCAATTCAATTTGAAACAATTTATAAACATACTTATAGTGAATTTATAAGCAAAATAAATATTTTTAATAGCAATAAATTGCAAAAATATTATAAAAATTCAAATAAAATCACGAATATTAATGATTTTTATAAAAAATATTCAAATAATTTAATATTTTTTGACAATTCTGATTTGAACAATACAGATTTAAAAACAAGATTCAATTTAAACAAATTAATAAATTTAAATTTTCAAACCATTAATCTACCTTCTTTTTTGCATAACATTCAGTCCTTAGAAATTGAATTAAACAAGTTTAAACAAAAACAAATTTATTTATGTCTATCAAGCCAGGACACTCTAAACTCTGTTAAAAAGATTTTTTCAGAAACCCACATTCCTTTTAGTGAAAACAAAAATGCAACAGGAATCATATTAACGATACTTGATATCCCATATAACATTTGTTTTGACTTTGAAGATAAGTTGTATATTGGCTCGACAAACTTTGCACACAAAAAAGAAATTAAACACGAAAAAAAACAAACAATAAAATATCTTCCAAAAGCAGGCGAGTATGTTGTTCACTCAACCCATGGGATTGGAAAATGTGAAGGAATAATTTCTCTTAAAACTTCTGGAGTTGAAAAAGAATTTTTTAAAATATTATATCGTGGCGGTGATGCTCTTTATGTGCCTTATGAAAACGCTGATTGCTTATCTCTTTATATGTCTAATGGTGTTGCAACAAATCTTAACAAACTTGGCGGAAAAGAGTTTGCAACTCAAAAACTCAAAGCTCAAAAATCAATTGAAGATATGAGCGCAGAACTCATCACTCTATACGCAAAAAGAAAAGCTGTTAAAGGTTTTAAATATCCCGAAGATGATTATCTTTTCACCGAATTTGAAAATTCTTTCAAGCACACAGAAACCAACGATCAACTTCACGCGATTCAAGACATTAAAAACGATATGATTTCTGGAAAAGTTATGGACCGACTTATTTGTGGCGACGTAGGATTTGGAAAAACTGAAGTCGCAATGCGAGCAATGTTCAAAACTCTGATGGCCGGGAAACAGGTTGCAATTCTTGCACCAACCACAATCTTAAGTTTGCAACATTGCATGACAGCAACAAACCGAACAAAAGATTTTGGAATTAATGTTAAAATGTTAAACCGATTTGTTTCATCAAAAGAACAAAAACAAGTTTTAGAAGATTTACAATCTGGAAAAGTCAATGTAATATGCGGAACTCACAGATTACTTTCCAAAGATGTTAAATTTAATGATTTGGGTTTGTTGATTTTAGATGAAGAGCAACGCTTTGGAGTTAAAGCCAAAGAACAAATCAAAGAAATGAAAAATAATGTTAATGTTTTAACCCTTTCTGCAACTCCAATCCCTCGAACTTTAAGCATGTCACTCATGTCTATTCGAGATATTAGTATTATAAATACTCCACCTGTTAATCGTCTTCCTGTTAAAACTTATGTTTTGGGTTACAATGAGGATATTATTTCAAACGCAATTAATGATGAAATCAATCGAGGCGGTCAGGTTTTAGTAGTTTATAATAATATCGAACAAATCTACAAAGTTGCAAATCGCTTAAAAGAGCGTTTAAGCAACGAAAAAGCCGTGTTTGATGTTGCACATGGACAAATGAGTGAAACTGCCTTAGAGAATGCAATTAAGCGCCTATATGATCGTGAAACCAATGTTTTTGTTTCAACAACATTAATTGAAAATGGGGTTGATCTTCCAAAAGCCAACACTTTAATTGTTATTGATAGTGACAAACTTGGTTTAAGCCAAATGTATCAACTTCGAGGTCGTGTTGGCAGAAACCAAGATCAAGCATACGCATATTTTACCTACAATAAGGAAAAATTCCTAACTGAAGAAAGCACAGCACGCCTACAAGCTATTGCAGAAAACACTGAACTTGGAAGTGGTTTTAAAATTGCAATGAGAGATCTTCAAATTCGTGGTGCAGGGGAACTTCTTGGCAAAACACAACATGGACACATGATAAAAATTGGTTACGACATGTACACCAAACTATTAAATGAAACTCTAAGACGCTTAAAAGGCGAAAAAGTTGAGATCGAACGTGAGATTAAAATTGATGTTGCAATCCCTTCCAAAATACCTTATTCATTTGTTGCAGACGAATCTGAAAGACTTAAAATTATTTCAAAGATTTCAAATATCACAAACAAAAACGAAGCAAGAAATGTTTTAAACGAATTGCTTGCTGAATATGGAAAAATACCTAAAGAAATTTATCAGCTCACAAATATCGCCTTAATGAAAGCTTTGGCAATAAAACAAAAGGTTAAAATCATAACAATAACACCATCTAGAATTGCTATAACTTTCTATAATGACGTTGACATACCTCTTTTAATGAAAAAAGTGACTCAATTTAATTATTTTAGATTTGAAAATACAGCCGTGCCAACTATTTTGCTAGACACAAAAAATTTCAACATACAGGGTGCAATCAATTATTTTATTGAATTTTTGAATGCTTAACCACCCTAAAATCTCTTGCCTTTTATTATAAAATCTATTATAATAGTCAAGAATTATATTATTATTACTAAATGGAGTTTATCGTGAAGAAATTTTCTGCTATTTTAATTTGCTTATTAATGATGTTTACTTGCACCTTAACAGGATGTGCAACTTTTTCTATAAATAAAGTTAAATACTACAACGAAGTGTTGGCAACTGTTGACGAAACAAAGATAACAAGATTTGACTTGCTTTCAGCTTACAATAGTTATGGTAATTCATATTATGTTCAACAAATGGGTCAAACCGAAGAAGAAGCTTTGGCAAACACTCTTGATTTGTTGATCGATCGCGAGCTTATGTATCAATACGCTTTGGATAACAACAATATATACAAACCAACTGCTTACCAAGTTAATTCTGCTGTTCAAGAAATTTTTGATAGCCTTGATGATCAAATGGATTCGTATATTGAAGAAGCCAAAAAGATTTTAAAAATTGAAGACAGCGAAACTGAATCAGAAGAAAAAAATGAAGAAACAGCATATCTTCTTAAAGATTATGAATATAAAAAGCGTGCTCAAGTAAATTACTCAGTTAAAGAGAAAACCGTATACTACACCGACAACACATTCAAAAAGACATCAGTTGAAGAAACAGAATTCTCTCGTGTTGAAGAATACAATGATTACTTTATTGAATATATTGTTCCTAAAGAAGATACAAACTATGAAAAACTTATCAGCGAACAAAACTTAAATAATTTCACATCAAATGAAACAATAAATGAAATCAAAACAAAATACTTTGAACATCTTCTTGGTGATTTAACAATCAATGAAGGTGAAAATGCAACAATCTTATATAATAAAGCAAGAGCATCTTTCGCTAAAGATTTGATTAGTTATGAATATTATTTGAGAGATGAAAACGGCAAACCTTATGACAAATTAAATGAAAATTTGTTTAACAGATATTTCAAAAGAACATTTGATAGCCAAATTCAATCACAATATTTAGAAAATATTCAAACATATTATCTTGAAAATGAAGAGTTAAAATTAGACTTATTGCTTGAAGAATATAATTATCTTTCAACAATCAACTATAACACATACACTAACAATCACGAAACATACAAAAACAAAATGAAAGATATTAGCACAGATGGAAATTCAGTGCTTTATCACCCAACAACAGACACACAATTTGGCTACTTTATCCACACATTGATTAGTTTTGATAGCATTAAAGAAAATCTTGCATTGCTTGAAGACCTCAAGACTAGAGATCCTGAAGAATATGAAATCCAATATAATCAATTTGTTTCAAGCGTAACTGTAAAAGCTAGAAACCTTGAAACAGGACTTGTTGATGAAGACGCAAAAGAACTTAGCTTGTCTGAAATCTTCGCAGAATACAATGAAATTAAAAACATTGTTAATTATGAAGAAAGATTATCAGCTTTTGTTACCTTTATGTTTAAATACACAGGCGACACTGCAACATTGAGTCAAGGTATGCCTTATGTTGTTGGAACAAATGGTTACAGCGCAATGGTTGAAGAGTTCAATAACGAAGCAATAAAACTTATGACAGGCAAAAACGCTGAAGGCGAAAAAGTTCTTGATGCAAAAGTTGGAAATATGAGTTCTGCATCTGTTAGCGATCTTGACAATTTGTGCATAACACAATATGGAATTCACTTATTATTCTATGTTGCTGATGTTAATGCTTATGATATACCATATGGCGACACTTCAAAATCTTATATTCAAACTGACGATATCGTTGGCGAAGAAGATTTTAACTTATACACAAAAGTTATCAATCCTTTAACAGGAAAAACTTATTTTGATATGATGTTTGATTTGGTTTATCCAGCATCATCAGATAATGTTTATACTTCTAATAATGGATACACAAAACATGAAGAAAACTTGGCAGAATTAAGCAAGAAAAACCATAAAGTTACAAAGTTCACAACAAAAATTAAAGCAACTAAAGCCAGTTTATAAAATCAAAAAGGCATCTAATTTAGATGTCTTTTTTATATGATTTTTTGTAACTTTAATATTTGTAGTTAAAAGAGTGTATAAATTTTTCTCTTTTCCATAAAATATCGATATCTAAAAGGAGAAAATTTATGACAATGACCAAAACTAAAACCAGACGAAAAGTTTCATCATCAACAATTGTAATTGCAATTCTTTCCGTTTTACTTATTACAACAGTTGCAATTGGAATAACCCTCGCTTTCTTTACAGCTAACGCAACGGTTGCTGGTAACATAACTTTGGGCGATCCGGTAACAATCTCAATAACACAAGGCGGAGCATCTGCAAGTTCATTAACATTCAATGGCAAAGCATTACCTGGAACTGTTTATGATCAGGTGATCGGTATTCAATCTCCAGCCAGCATGACTGAAGCCTTAATGAGAGCAAAATTGACAATCGCAAATGCCGATGGAGCATCAACAAACGTTGAGGCAACAACAACTGGAGATTGGATAGCGGGTGAAGATAGTTATTATTACTATAATGGAAGTGTGACAGCAAATCAAAACATCGATTTTATCACCGCTTTAACAGTTCCAACAAGCTTAACAAACGATGACGCAAATAAAACTTTCAGTATTGATGTTATTGTTGAAACAATTCAAAAAGCAAATAATGCGGCAAATAGTGTTTGGACAACAGCACCGGCTGAATGGATTGAAACCTATTCACCAGTTCCTGCTAGCATTATTATTTAAAAAAATGGACCTAAGGTCCATTTTTGTTTATATAATTCTATTATTTTATTCCCAAATCAATGAAATCATTTGGATTAACAAGCTTTCCATCTCTTTTCATTTCAAAGTGCAAATGTGCGCCGATGTTTAATTCTTGAGCCATTGTTTCAGCAACAGAACCAATCACACTTCCAGCTCCAACCTTTTCTCCAATCGAAACAGCAACTTCTTTGTTTAAAGATTTATAAATTGAAACAATTCCATTTCCATGGCTAATTTCAATCACAGTTCCTTCAAGATAATTTGTGTAAACATTAGTAATTGTTCCATCACTAACTGAATAAACTTTCAAATCATCTCCAGCTAAAAAATCAATTGCTTTGTGAATTTCCCATTGTTTTAGTGTGTTATTAAACTGCAATTCACTCCCTGAATAATCCTTTGAAATTGTTGCATTCTTCATTGGCAAAACATAGGTTTTAGTTGAAACTTGAATAACATCTGAAGATCCAACATTTGCTTGTGGCGTCGTGTTTTTTGCATTTATAACAGCAATACTAATAGAACAAGCAAGAACTAAAAGCGCAACTATAGCCACATAAATATACGTTGTTGCTTTTGTTTTCTTTTGTGATGTGTTAATTTTATTCATATTATCCTCCGATGTTTAAATGATAGACAAATTTTTATTTTTTATACTTTTAAATCATTTTTAAATAAAACGAATAATCTTATTTAAACTTAATCTCCCTTCAAAAGCTTCCCAATATTAATGGCCAACCAACAACATATCGATTATTCTTAAATGCAATCTGCAAATTAACCCAATCACTAAAAATCTCAACTGCATCATTAATTAAATTTGTGTGTGCATATACAACATTTGTTCCATCTTCAAGATATTCTGTTTTCACAACCCTTGCTTTTAATGACTTTAATGCTGCTTCCAGTTCCATATTTTTAATCACCATGCGTTCTCCAATAACGCCTTTCAATCTCGATTCGGAGTTAATATAACAAAAACCCAAATTAACACACTCGCCACCATCATCATTTAAAGAGTACATTTCATAATCGCCAGAAAAATAATCACGTAATGTAAAAGTCTTTTTATTATAATATGCACTTAAAATCACAAAAAACATTAGCAAAACAATCAAAAATTTTTTCATGATTAATTATATTGCAAAATTAATAATTTTAAACATAATAAATAACATATTCAAATCGAAAAATGTTGTTTAAATTAATCATACACTAAAAATATTATACAAATATAAATACGCAATCAATTCATCACTTTCTTTGGCATAGTTTTTCACTTTTTCAATTATTATTTCGACTTCTTCTTGTTCAATTTCAACAAGGCACATTAAATCTTTAATTTTTTGCTTTGCTTTTAAACAATAGTTATAAATGCAATTAAAATTTAATAATAAAATATTTGTAAACATTTCGTTATTATAAAGATTATAGAATTTTTGAATAAGTTTCATATCATCTTTCATTGATTTATAAATATCGACTAGCATCATTTGTTTAGATTTTATACTTAAAATAAGCAACAGAAAAGCATCAATCAAAATCAAATCAACAACAATAATATGTTTATATTCAATTCCCTGTTTTTTTATAATGTCCAAATCTAAAAAAAACACACCGCTTTCAAGTTTATTAAGCAATTCAAACAAATATTCATTTGTGATATGGTTAATGACTGGCAAATTCCACGAAGGTCTTAATCCTTTCATTAACTTTTTAAGATCGTTATAAAAAAAGTTAAAATTTATACTTGAAATCATTGCCAAATCACATTGTTGCATATCAACAATCAAATAACTTTCGGAGTTATTTAAACTACAATCATTAGAAACAAAATATGGTAAAAACGCACTTTGTGTTGGAAAAAATATATTTATAAATTCACTTAAGTTAAAATCGCATCGTAAAAAGCTGTCAACGCAACAATAAAAAATAACAAGCCTATAACCGTTGTTAATTTCATTTTCATCTATATTATCCATGCTTGATTTATTAAAAATGCAGTTGCCTTTTAAAACTTCAAAGATTTCGTTTATCTCCAAGCACGAAACATCGTTATCATATAAAAGCATAACTTTTTGGAACTTGGCTTTTTTTAGAACAATTTTTTTTATTTCCTCAATAGGACTCATTGTGCAAATTTTCATAAATAAATTTTATCATTTTATTTATGTTTCCAAATGAAAAAAAACTTAAATAATATATTAAATTTCTTTTTAATTTGTCGATTTAACACCTTATTTGGCTATTGTTGAATTTTTTGCTTTACTTTTTTTTTAAGATGTTATAATATGATTATGTAGGAGGCAATTATGGAACAAAAAATTGTTGAACTTATTGCAGAAAAACTTTGCAAGAAAACTGAACAAATAACAATGACTGCCCGTCTTGTTGAAGACTTAGGCGCTGACAGCCTTGATGTTGTTGAATTGATTATGGCGTTTGAAGATGAATTTGGTGTTACTTTACCAGATGAAGATATCGCAGCAATGAAAACAGTTGGTGACATTGTTACCTATATTAATAAACTTAAAAAATAATTATTAAAAGACTTGTTTTAATAAGTCTTTTTTCTTTATATTTTCTTTTTATAAATTTTAAACAAAAAAGGACTAAGTAATAGTCCTTTTTTTAATACTTCTTGCCTTTGTGTTTGATTGTTTGAACGACTTTAGCGAATGCTTTTCGTGAACAACAACAAACGAGCCCCTTAAACGTTATATCCTTTTTCAACAAGGAAATCAAACAATCCTTTGAAGTTTGCATCCAAATCAAAACAATGTGTGTATGTCATTGGTTTTGTTGCATCTGGAATTAAGTAAACTTTAACAAGAGCTGTTCCCTCAACATTGTTAACTGTGAATATTAATTCTTCATAATAAACACTGTTTCCTTTAGCATCTTTTACTGTTTGTTTGTTTTCATAGTTATAAACAACATAAAAACCGCTTGTTGATGGAACTGAAGTTCCTGCCTTGCTAACTAAATTAAGTTTTGCTTCTTTGTTGATATTCCCATTAAATAACGCTGTTAAAGATTTTTCTTTGCTAGCATCATTAATTAAGTTTACAACAGTTTCAGCATTTGTTGCATTAATCTCTCTTGCTCTATTTGGATCATTTGAATTATATAAAACCCAAACATTTGTTGGTTTTGCACATTCAATGCTATAACTAACACTTACATTTGCCATAATAATTGTTGCCAAAATCAAAATTCCGATAATTGACAAACTAACGATTGCTCCTATTTTCTTTGCCATAATATTCTCCATTAATTAATTGTCTAAAACTTATCAAATCATGATAAAATTTTCTCTACCCTATATTACACTAAAATTAAATTTAATGCAAGTAAAATTAATCCTTTTTGCCTGTTCCATCGTCACTTTTGCCTTCCGATGTTTCATTTTTTTTATCTGTTTGATCAGAATTTGATTCTTTTGTGCTATCTTCATTTAATTTTGATAGTTCTTTTTCTGATTCTTTTTTTATGTTATCCAAATCTTGTTTTGTTATAACTCCAGCTTTTGCAAGTGCTTCTGCGGTTTCAACTCTTTGCTTTATATCTCTAAGTTTATGTTCCTCAATAGCCTCTTTTTTTGCCTTTTCTTGGATAGCTCGCTTTTCGGCTTCTTTTTTATCTATTGCCAATTTAACTTCTTCAACGCTTGCGCCTTGATAAATCATTTCAAATTCTTCTTTGTATATTGTTTCTTTATCCAATAAAATATCTTTAACTTTTTCAATCACATCTTTTTTACTTGTTAAAATTTCTAAAGCTTGTTTGTGAGCGGTGTCAATAACATCCTTAATCTCTTTATCAATTTTACTTGCCAGTTCATCACTGTAAGGAACTTGCTTTTGATAATCTCGACCAATGAAAACTTCTCCACCATCGCCAAAACTTATCAGGCCAATTTTTTCACTCATTCCCCATTCTGCGACCATTTTTCTTGCAATTTTTGTTGCCCTTTCAATATCATTCGAAGCTCCAGTTGTTATGTCATTTAGCATGATCTCTTCAGCTGTTCTTCCACCTAACATCATTGTTATTGTGTCCAACAATTTTTTCTTGGTCATATGAGTTCTATCTTCTTCATCCAAAGTTAAAGTGTAACCACCTGCTTGACCGCGTGGAATAATCGAAATTTCTTGAACATTATCACAATTATCTAATGTTTGAGCAATAATTGCATGTCCTGCCTCATGAATTGCTGTTATGATTTTATCTTGTTCCTTAACAACTCTAGATTTTTTCTTAGGACCCATTAAGGCCTTATTCAAACCTTCTTGAATATCAACCATTGTAATTTTATATCTTCCATCACGAGCTGTAAGCAATGCTGCTTCATTTAACATATTTTCAATATCAGCACCTGCAAGTCCACTGGTTAATCTTGCAATTCTTTGGAAATCAATATCATCAGCAATTTTCTTGTTTTTTGCATGAACTTTAATGATTTCTTCTCTACCTTTAACATCTGGAAGATTAACATAAATTTGACGATCAAATCTTCCTGGACGAGTTAATGCTGGATCAAGAACATCCGCTCTGTTTGTTGCTGCAAGAATAATAATTCCGCTGTTTGATTCAAATCCATCCATTTCAACAAGCAATTGATTTAATGTTTGTTCTCTTTCGTCGTTTCCACCACCCATTCCAGCGCCACGTTGACGTCCAACAGCATCTATTTCATCAATAAATACAATGCATGGCGCATTTGATTTTGCATTTTCAAATAAATCTCTAACACGGCTGGCACCAACACCAACATAAAGTTCAACAAAATCTGAACCTGAAATGCTAAAGAACGGAACCTTACTTTCACCTGCAACGGCTTTTGCAAGTAAAGTTTTACCTGTTCCTGGTTGTCCAACCAATAAAACACCTTTTGGAATTCTCGCACCAAGTTCTGTGAATCTTGCTGGATTTTTTAAGAATTCAACAACTTCTTGTAGTTCTTGTTTTTCTTCATCTGATCCTGCAACATCTTTGAATCTAACGCTTGAAGAAACAACAAGCTTTGCCTTTGACTTTCCAAAACCAAATCCTTTGTTATTTCCAGACATTGATCTGAATAGGAAAATTCCTAAAACAACAACCAAAATAATGCTAAGGTATGGCATGATTGAACTAATAAAAGATTCGCCTTCCCATTCCTCTGTGTATTCTATGAAAACTCTGCCTTCTTGCATTAATTGCTTTCCGTTTTCATCATACTTAACAACTTCATTTCCCAAGTTGTCTGTTTCTGTTAATGCATACTTTGTGTTATATTCATCAATAAGGTCGTATACCTTGTTATAATTCATAATAGTTAAGTAATAATCGAATTTTTCTGGGAATTTACCCTCTTCAATTTCACTATCAACTTTTCTAATTTTTATTGTGTAGCCATAGACGTCAATATCTGAAACTTGACCACTTTCAACCATTTGAACGAAGTCAGTATATTTGATTTGTTTTTCTTTTTCATTTCCTGAAACAAACCAATAGATTAACGCAACCGCACAAACCATAACTAATATAAAAGATAACAGCGATTTTAACGTATGATTTTTCTTTTTTTCCATCTTTCACCTCAGTAGTTTATATTATATCACAACTTGTAAATATTAACAAATATTTTAACTAAAGAAAAGATGTTTAATCTAAAAAAATAGATTTTGTTTAAATAATTCATTTTACGACATTTAATGTATTATAAAAAAATATCATATTAAAATCTTTTATTTCAAAAAGTTTACAAAAATTTTTCATTGTGATAGAATGTTTTAAAGGGGTACATATGTTTTCCACAATTGGTATAATTTTTGACATCATTCTTGTGTTGTTGTTTGTGATTTTTGGAATCATGGGTTTAAAAAAGGGATTTTTTAAATCTGTTTTATCAATTTTCAATTTTGGTTTGTGTATAACAATCGCTTTCTTTACGGCAAAATATGTTGCAACTTGGATCAATGCATTGTATGATTTTTCAGGCTTGATCGGAAACAACATTTCAAATAGTTTGATTAATAGCAATGAGTTCTTTGCTCAATCAATTAATATTTATGAATCTGTCGGAAGCGAAGCGTTGATAAGCGCAATTCCTGATAATGTTAATGGTTTGCTTGTTCAATTAATAAAAATTGTTTTCTCTAATGGAAAAGTCGACATGTCTTCAACTGAATCAATTGGATCAGTTATAGGCTTAAGTTTGGGCAAAATCTGCATGGTTATTATTGCCGGCATTTTGGTATTTATTGTTTTAACCATTGCAGTTGCATTATTAACAAGAATTTTAGATAATTTGTCAAAAACAAAAGTTATTGGCGGTTTGAATAAAATATTGGGGTTTGTTTTTGGACTAGTTAAAGCTGGACTAATCTTATTCATTGTCAACGTTGTTCTTGTGGCGCTTTCTTTAGTTCCTCCTGTTAATAAATTAATAAACCCAATCATTCAAGAAAACACATATATTGAAAAAGTTGTTTACAACTCGACCGACAAATTGTTTGAAAAATATGTTGTTGAAGGAGATCTAATAAATAAGGTAGTTGGTGATCTTTGGGGAAAAAGATAAATATAAGTACACTAAAAAATCAGACATATCATATGTCTGATTTTTTCTTTCTAATTGCTTTAAATCTTTAAGGTTTTTAATTAAACTGAAAAGGTTTTACCTCATAAATGCAACAAGTAATATTTTAAATTAGTATTAATCTAATCTCATTTCGTATTAAATTCTTAAATATATTTAAATTTAAACTACTTATCACATAATGCGGATTTTGATTTAATACTTGATTATCCTAAACATTAAATTTGAAAACAATAATGTCTCCATCTTGAACAATATAGTCTTTTCCAACACTTGCAACTTTACCTTTTTCCCTACAAAGATTGTAATCCCTCATTGAAATAAGATCATCATACTTCACAACATCAGCACGAATAAAACCTCTTTCAAAATCTGTGTGAATTTTACCAGCCGCTTGAGGAGCGTGTGTTCCTTTTTTGATTGTCCATGCTCTAACTTCTTTTTCACCAGCAGTAATGTATGAAATCAATCCCAACAAATGATAACTTGCAACAACTAACTTTTCAAGCCCAGAAGCATCAATTCCAAGTTCAGCCTTAAACATCTCTCTATCTTCTTGAGACATATTAACCAGTTCTTCTTCAGTTCTTGCGCAAAGTGAAATAACTTCTGCGCATTCTAATTTTGCAATTTCTTCAATCTTTTTAATGTTTTCTTTTTGAAAATCATCAACTTCATCAGAAGTGTTCGCAACATATATTATTGGTTTGGTTGTGATTAGGAAAAAAGTGTCAACAATTTTCTTTTCTTCAGCGTCACATTTTAAAAGTCTTGCAGGTTTTTGATCTTTTAATAATTCCAAAATTTTATTAAGAAGTTCAAATTCTTTTTGAGTTTGAATGTCTGCAGAACCTCCATGAACAAACTTTTTCATTTTATCAAGGCGCTTTGTAACCGCATCAATATCTGCCAAAATCAATTCAAGATTGATTGTTTCAATATCACGAATTGCATCAACACTGCCATCAACGTGAATAATTTCATCATTTTTGAAACATCTCACAACATGAACAATAGCATCAACTTCTTTTATATGACTCAAAAATTTGTTTCCAAGTCCAGCGCCTTCGCTTGCACCTTTAACAAGACCTGCGATATCAACAAATTCGATTTGAGCTGGTATGATTTTATTTGTGTGATATAATTTTGCAAGTTCATTTAATCTATTATCAGCAACGTCAACAACTCCAACATTTGGTTCAATTGTGCAGAACGGATAGTTTGCACTTTCAGCTCCTGCTTTTGTGATTGCATTAAATAATGTACTTTTGCCAACATTTGGCAATCCAACGACTCCTAGTTTCATTTAAATTTCCTTTTCTTTGTCAAATTTCGTCAAGTTTTCCTATTTATAACTTACGACACTAATAATATAATAAAACAAGGAAAATTTCAAGTGAAAAACATAATTAAGTATATTTTCATAGGATTTATTCAGGGCATAACCGAGTTCCTACCGATTTCTAGCAGTGGACATATTGTTTTGTTCGGAAATTTGTTTGAGTTGGACAACCTTCTTTTAATAAGCGTTGTTGCACATATTGGAACTTTGTTTGCTGTAATATATTGCTATCGAAAACGTCTTTTAAAACTTATTAAACAACCATTTAACAAGACTAATTTAAACCTATTAATTGCAACAATTCCAGCCATCGTTATCGCCTTAGTCTTTAATAATTTTTTAGAAGACAACTTTTCAACTAAAACATTGATTTGGGGATTTCTATTATCTGCAATCTTCCTTTTGATTGCTGATTTGAAAAAATCAAACAATAAACCCATTACAAAAAAGTCTGCTTTGTATATGGGTATTAGCCAAGGATTAGCATTGCTTCCAGGAATTTCAAGAAGTGGTTCAACTCTTGCTTGCGGATTAATTATTGGCGGAGAAAAAAATGAAGTTTTGGATTTTTCATTTTTGATGAGCATTCCAATAATACTAGCAAGCGCAATATATGAAAGTTTGAAATTGTTTACTTCACAAATCACCATTAGCTGGATTGGTATTTTCATTGTTATGATTTCTTCATTTGTTTTTGGAATTGTTTCAATAAAAATTATGCTAAACACTATTAAGAAAAACAAATTGTATTATTTTAGTTTTTATCTTATTCTTTTAAGTTTAGTAATTTTGTTATTTTTATAAAAAAACCCCTAAATTAAGGAGTTTTTATTAATCTATTTAGATTCAATAATTTCTTTAGATAAAGTTTCGTTTGCAATATCTGAAGCTTTGTCATTATATTTTTTATAAATTGTTAGGTCATCTAAATTATCTTTTACCAATAATTCAAAAGCACCTGTTGATTTGTTTGCTGCAGATTCTCCTGCGTTTGGATGTGCACCAATATTAATAATGTTATTTAATTCTGAGAAATTGTTACCAATAATTTGAACTTCACAATCTATTAAACCTTGAGTTTGACCTTCAGCCCAAGATTCTTTTCTTGCGCTTTCATCTGTTCTTCCCAATCTTGCTTTAATTGAAATTGAAGCACCCTCATAAGATGTTGAATTGAATTCATTGTTCACAATCACCAAATTATTACAAGTTGCTGAATATAAATTAACATCAATTGCATTTCCAGCGAACTTACAATTGTTAACAACAAGACTTGTTGCAGATGTAACATATAAACTTGCAACATCTTCTTCTGATGTGAATGTACAACTACTGAACACCAAACCAACTTTGTTTGTTATGCTAAGAGGAGCGTTGAATGTACATTTATCAAATACATATATTTTGCCATCTTGTAATTCTGTGAGATTTTCGTTATAAATAATGCTATTCATATATTCTGTGTTGCCATTAATATAAATTTGACCACCATAATAAATTGTTTTTGGTGTTGGATTAACTTCATAATATGCACCACAACTATTGGTGTTATCATTTTTATAAGCTATTTTTAAATGATCGATATTTCCTTCAACATAATCAAATCTTGCGCCATATCCAGAATCATATTCAACATAAATATTCTCAATATCTCCACCATTGAGAACAAATTTTCCTGCTCCATACTCAGCAAATGAATTTGAGTTTACAAATACATTACCAACCATTCCTTTGTCAATTTGAACCAAACTTCCGTTTGCATTTGCACCAATCCACAAATCTGCACAATATTTTGTGTATTCTTCATCGTTAGCATTGTTTCCTGAAATCTTTCCATCTTTCATTTCAAAACTTGCTGATCTTGTGATGTAAACACCACCTGAACGCCATCTATCAACCTTCTTTCCGTTAGTTATGTTTGCATTATC
Organism: Candidatus Onthoplasma sp.; assembly: GCA_045614345.1. Lineage (GTDB taxonomy): Bacteria > Bacillota > Clostridia > Christensenellales > UBA1242 > Onthoplasma. The sequence goes on along the minus strand of JAZLCR010000039.1, from coordinate 1,709 downwards.
AATAACAACTGTTCCAGCAAATGCAGAAACAGCTCTTGAAACTTGATTACCATTTAAGTTAACATCTTTTAATGTGAAACGAACATTTGAATTGTTAACATTGAAAATTGATGCAACATCCAATCCTTGATATTTCAAAGGAGTAAATCCTGTTTCATGAGCAGAGAGTTCATACCATTTATTTCGTCCATCTATAGTTATTGATTTGTTAATTTCAATTGTTTTATTAATTTTAAAATTAGTGTTAAGAACACACACATCACCATCAACAGCATTATCAATTGCATCTTCAAGTGTTTTAAAATATCTAGTTTCACCATGAGTGTTTCTAACTTCAACCTTATCACTCACATACATTGACGCTGCATTGCTTGTTATTGTATAATTTGGATTTGCAGAAGAACATATAATTGGATATACTTCTCCATAATTAGCGGCATTCTCATCAAAATCTGAACCAAAACTAAATTGAACATCAACAGATTCGTAAGAAGTGTATGGTAAATTTAAGCTTTTTGTTCCCTTAATCCAAACATAATCAGAAACATTGATACTCACTGCCTTAGGATTAATTTTAAATTCAATTGGCTTACTAGAAGTGTATGTTTTATAACCATCCGCGCTTAGTCTGTAATACACTTTGTAATCTCCGGCATCAACAATTTCTAAACTACTTAATGGCATAAAGTTGTCCTTATCTGCTTCAAGAGCATAATCAACATCAACATCCATTCCGCTGTAAGAAACTGCAACAACATGAGATGTCCCATCATAAGTGAATTCATTTGTTGCATCAATAATAATTTGATCGATGCTAAATTCAAGTGGTTGTTCTTCGCAAGCAACAAAAACCATACTTCCAAACAACACAAAGAGTGCACAAATTAATATTTTAAATTTTTTCATAAATTTACCCCTTTATTTACAAAAAGTATAACAAACAAATTTTCAAAAAGCAAATAAAATAATACATATATATGACAAATATACCATAAATTCAACAACATTTTGATACTATTATTTTGCGTTGAAATGCTTATTTTATTTTAATTATTAAAGTTAAAAAATCATTTTGATGATAAAATTTTAAATAATTGACAAATTTAATTAATTGTGATAATATAATGTTACACGAAGGCGCAGTATTCTAGTCAACTATGCTATTTGAGGATGCTGAAACAAGCATTGCTGGCATAACTATGAAGTTCGTGGTGCTGGCTTTGGTTGCCCAAACTGGGGCTGGTGCTGGGAGTTAAGATTTTTGGGTCGTGTGTAACGGCATACACACTCAAGCCCAATCATCGCGGAGACTTAAGTGGGTAAAAACGGATCTATATGGGTTATTTCATGTTCGATTTTTATCGCTTAGGAGAGGAACCCGTATGTGACGAAAGTTATGTATGGTGTAGCCTGCTTTGAGTGAATTGCTCGGGATGAAGCGCGAACTCGAATCAAAATGAAGTACAAATTTTGTTTTAAGTTGCTTCTGAAATTGCATTTGCAAAATAAAGATAAGACTAGCGGATGTTGTTAAGGAAAACTTCTAGACTGTTCGCTTTACGAGGCATTTTGGGGATTATAGTGTGGTCTCAGTGGCGATTCGGTGCAAGTTTTGCGTAAAGGGAAACCGCTTTGCTGGTAACGGGAAAGTGCAAAATTGGGAAATCCAACCGAACCTTATGCCGCAAGGTTTACTCAAGGTGTTGCCT
>JAZLCR010000038.1:0-12639 GCA_045614345.1 Candidatus Onthoplasma sp. | reverse complement strand
TCACTAAATAAATTATTTGTCAAATTATTTTATGCTGATTTAATTAAATTTTTAAAATTAATTTAAAATGCTATAAAATAGAGGTTTTTAATTATTTTTGTTTAATTTATTTTTTAATTAAATATTATTTTTTTAATTTTTTCAAGGCTAATTTCGCTGAATTTTGTTCGGCTTCTTTTTTGGTTGAGCCTTGCCCATATGCAACAAATTCTTTATTGACAAAAGTGCTTGCCCTGAAGTTTTCAGTTCCAGCTTTTGTTAAATATTTTTCGCATTTATACTCAAGCTTGATCTTACTCTCTTGACAAAATTCTTGAAGCTCACTTTTATAATCTTGAGCTCTCATCCCGCTTTTAATTTTTTCTTTAACTTCAAGAGCATCTAGCACAGCTGTTTGAATTGAAGGAAGACCAAAAGTTAAATACATTGCACCAATCATGCTTTCAATTGTGTCAGCTAAAACTGCATCACTTATTTTATCTTTGAAACTCTTACCAAGTTTTATTTTATTTTCAATGTTAAGAGTTCTTGCCAAATTTGCCAGATTTTCAGTACACACAAATGAAGCACGAATTTTTGTCATTTTACCTTCTTTAAGTTTGGTGTGTTTATACAAATAATCACCAACTATTGTTCCCAAAATCGTGTCCCCTAAAAATTCAATTCTCTCATTACTTTCAATCTTTTTTTCGTTAGCAAAAGAAGAATGAGTAAATGCCAAATCTTTTAACTCATCTGAACATTTATTAAAGAGTTCAATAAGACTATTTTTCTTCATTAGTTACTGCTTTTAAAACCTTTTCAATCAATTTATTTTTTCCAAGTGTATATGCCTGATTAATTGTTGCGCAAATGCTTTCAGCCTTGCTATTTCCGTGACATTTTAAAACAACTTTATTGACACCCAAAAGCGGTGCTCCACCAACTTTTTTGTGGTCATATTTTTTCTTCAATCCGTATAAATGCTTTTTAAGCATTAATGCGCCAAGTTTGGTTTTAAACGACTTCTTTGTGATTTCTTTAATTTCACCAAACAATATTTCTGCTGTTCCTTCAATGGTTTTCAAACAAACATTTCCTGAGAAGCCGTCACTAACAACAACATCAACATTTCCACGGATCACATCTCTTGCCTCAATGTTTCCAACAAAGTTGAGTTTTGCATTTTTGAGAAGTTGATGAACCTCTTTTATCATCTCACTTCCCTTTTCTTCTTCTGTTCCAATGTTAAGAAGAGCAATACGTGGTTTTTTAACCCCCATTGCCTTCATATATTCATTTCCCATAATTGCAAAATCAAGCAAGTTTTCAGCCTTACATTCGGCATTAGCCCCACAATCGAGCAACATCACTCTTCCATCGTTTACTGTTGGCAAAATTGGTGCAAGCGCCGGACGACTTACCCCCTTAACTCTACCTAACTTTAACACAGCACCAGTTAATGTTGCACCGGTTGACCCAGCGCTAACCAATGCAACAGCATCTTCATTTTGCTTTAAATAATCATAAGCAACAACAATACTAGATGTTTTTTTTGTTCTTATTGCAATGGTAGGAACATCATCCATTGTAACCACATCTGGAGCATGAACAATTTCTAAACGGTCGCTCACAAACACCAACTGTTGCAAAATTTCAGTGATTTTGTCTTTGTCACCAACAAGTACCAATTCCAATTCTTGATTCTCTTGCAAAGCCTTAACCGCACCCGCCACAATTTCATATGGAGCATAATCTCCACCAAAAGCATCTACTACTATTTTCACTCTAACCATCCCCTTTTAAATCTAATTATTATGCTACTATTATATACCAAAACAAATAAAAAGTAAAATAAAAAAGACGCTTAATGCGTCTTTCTTTTTAATTAATTATTTGCTTTCTTTTTTGTCTACGTTAACAACTTGAGCTCCGTCATAGTAACCACAATTCTTACAAACTTGGTGAGCCACTTTCTTTTCGTGGCAATGTGGACATTCAACTAATGTTGGAACGGCTGCTTTCCAGTTAGCACGACGTTTGTCACGTCTAGCCTTAGACACTTTTCCCTTAGGAACTGCCATATCTATTACCTCCATAATATTCGTGCGCCAAAATTTTGGCAACACTCGACAACTTATGGCTTCATTATATCAAAATAAAAGTTAATTGTCAACTGGTTTTGAAAATGTTATCAAAAATTTATTTAAACAACCAAATATTATGGAAATCTCTTATATTGTGAAACCATCATCATTTCCATTTGTTTTTACATTATCTTTTGTTGTTTTGTTTAAATTTCTTTCTATTGCTTTTCCAACTAATGACCTGTCTGCCACGAAAGGGAATCCTATTCTATTTAATTGATCAATCATCTCTGGTGTTAATTTTCTTTTATCTTGTTTTTTATATGCTGAACGAATTGCGCTTACCATAGTTCCAAGCTCTTCATCTCTTGTTAATCCAGCAAAACTTCCATGAATTTCTTTGTATCTTAATAATTTCTCAATAAATTCACTGAAATTATTAACTTTTTGAACTTCCCAAACAAAGTCAATAGCATCTAACCTTTCAACCATTTCTGGGGTAAGTTTTCTATCTCCCTTAAATTTGTATGCATTGCGAAGAGAACGAACATCTTTACCAATTTCAGAATCCATAGAAATTCCAACAAAACCATTATGACTTGCTTTGTATGTCAAAATTTTCTCATAAAGCGGATTGAACCAGTCAATTTTTTCAGCTTCCCAAACAAATCCTATTGAGTCCAATTTCTTTATCATTACTTGGGTGAGTTCACTTCTATCCTTCTCTTTATATGCTCGACGTAGTTGATGAACTTTTGAGCCAATTTCAGGATCAAGTGAAATGTTTGCATATCCACCATTAGCACGACGATATTCAACAAGTCTGTCATAAAACTCATCAAACCACTCTTTTGGATTTCCACCGTCACCTTTTACATATTCCATATTTGTCATAGAAACGATTTTTGAAAGCCAACTATCTTCTTTTAAAACTGTTTCTTCCAGAAGATGTTTAAATGCCATTTCTTGCACAACAGCACCATGACAAACCGGATTTCTAATCCACTTTGCAAAAAATTGGAAATATTCGGCCATATCTATAAACGCTTGTGGTGGATATTTGGTTTTATCTATATGATAATAATCACAAATGAAGTCGTAAAACTCTTGTGAAACACCGTTGCCATCTTTAACTAAATATGGGAAATTACCCATTGTGAAATGATACATTTGAAAGCTTGAGTTCTCATTAAGACCTTGCTTAAAACTTCTTGCTAATCTTTGCCTTACTGCTGAATATCTAACTCTATCATCATCGATTTCAACCGCAAAAGGCAAATAGAATGTTCCCTTTAATATGCTTTCGATTGCTGTTACTAATTCGCTGGCTGGAGACACTTCATCAAGCTTTTCATATTTATTCCTTAAGAAAACCGACAGACAGGCCTTAAGTTTTTGCGTAACTTCATATTCATCAAGTGGTTGCTCTAAATATTGCAATTTATCATCTATGAGTTTGTAGGCATATTGAGCAACTTCCTTTGAACTGTTTAATTTCTTACAAATTGCAACAATAGTATTTAATCTTCTTGTATTATCTTCTAAAACGCTTAAAGCTGTTCCGCAATCTACACCCATTTCATTTGCAGATGCATAAAATTGTTTTGCATTAAAAATATCACCCAAAACAAGATAACTTTCAGCCAACCTTTTGTAACACAAACCAATCAAATCATCTTTATATTCATAACCTTGATACTGGCGAGAAATACCACCTATTGCATTGACAGAAATTCTTAAATCTTGAATTGATTTAAGCTTTTTATCATATCTGTTAGATTTAATTGCAGTTAAAACTTTTTTTCTTAATAAATCAATAACTTTTGTGATAGTATTATTGTCATAATCGAAATCAAAGTTCAAAATAAGTTCAATGTCATCTTTTGACAATCTTTCTAATGCCATAATTGCATCATAGTTTTTTTGTTCCAACATTTGTTGTAAATTTGTGTTTTCCATATAACCCTCAACCTCATTATAACACATAACTTTTTTTTTGCAATAAAAAACCGCTAAATTATAGCGGTTTTCTTTAAATGCTATTTAGCTAAATCTGCTGTGTCCATTGCTATCATATATTCTTCATCAGTTGGAATGCGGTAAACTTTTGTTCTGCTTCCCTTCTTTGTGAATTCAATGATTGTTCCTCTTGGAGCGGTTTTGTTGAGTTCAAAGTCAAAATCAATTCCAAGATATTCCATGTCTTTACAAACAGCTTCACGAACTAATTCATCATTTTCACCAACGCCTGCTGTGAAAACAATATAATCAACGCCATTCATTGCTGCTGCGTAAGCACCAATATATTTCTTGATTGAATAAACAAGCATATCAAATGCAAGTTTAACCCTTGGTTTATCAAGATTATCATCAATATCGCGAAGATCAGAATATTCACCTGTAATTCCAAGCAACCCACTTTGCTTGTTGAGCATATTGATTGCATCATCTGCTGAGCAATTTTTGATTTCCATAATTTCTTTAACGATTGAAGCGTCAATGTCGCCACAACGTGTTCCCATAACAACACCAACTAATGGAGTGTAACCCATTGTTGTATCAACACTCTTTCCATCTTTAATTGCACAAATACTACTTCCACTACCAATATGGCAAGAAATAATCTTTTTACCTGTTAAATCTCCGAATAATTCGCCACATTTTCTTGCAATATATCTATGACTTGTTCCGTGAGCGCCATAACGTCTGATTTTGTGGTTTTCATAGAATTCATAAGGAATTGCATACATATATGCTTTTGGTTCCATTGTTGCATGGAAGCCAGTATCTAACACTGCAACGTGCTTAACATTTGGCATAAGTTCCATACAAACTTTAATACCCAAAAGTGCTGGCGGATTGTGAAGTGGCGCGAAATGAGCATTTGCTTCCATATCTTTCAATGCTTCAGCTGTGATAACAAATGATTTGCTATACTTTTCACCAAAGTTAACTGTTCTATGACCAACAGCTTTAATTTCACTAAGACTTGAAATAACTCCCAATTCTTTTCCTGTTAATGTGTTTAAGAACAATTCGAATGCTTCTCTATGAGTTGGCATTTCAGCATAAATTGTGTGTTTTTCTGGATTTTTATATTCCATAAACGCTTTGTCTAAACCAATTCTTTGACAATATGCTTTAGCCAAAACCTCGCCTGTGGCGGTTTCCATAAGTTGAGCTTTAACGCTCGAACTTCCTGAATTAATAACTAATACTTTCATTTTATTCTCCTATTTAAAATAACGATTTGATTATATCATGCGATTGGATTTATTGTCAATTAATGAGCAAAAGTTTATTTAATTTTAACAACCATAAATATTATCAGCTTTAAGGGTTATTATGTCGCCTAGGTATTTTGTTATACCACGATCCATAGCCTTGTGTTTGATTTTGAGCGGTTCTATATCTTTAATAGTGCACTGTTCAACTGTTTTGTTTGCTTCCTTTGCAACAAATTCTTTCATTTCTTGTATTGTTGAACAACCTGTTATGTCATAACATTTTCCATCAACAATTACGCATTGATGACCATATCCTCCACCGACTGAAAATATTTTTAATTCACATTCTTCAAATAATGAACATAGTGTGTAACCTAATGAATTACATGATCCATGAGTATATCCATATAAAACCAACTTCTCTGCTGTTTCACGATCAATTTTACCTTTAAATTGCGTAAGCAGATAATCTATATTCATTTCTTTGGTAATCTCTATTACCATTAAAATTTTCTCTTCAATAGTTTTATTTGAAAAGTTAATATCCAGTTTTAAGCGCTCTTTTATTGTGGACAATTTCCCAAGAAAAAATCTTTCAAGGTTTAACACCAATTTATCCTCATCAAGTTCGTCTGTGTTAATTGCTTCTAAATTATTATAATTTGCTAAAAAAGCCTTAAATTTATGCAAACTTGCAAAATCAAGTTTTGGAAAAATAGTTTCAAGTTCTTTATCTGTGTATATTTCTTTCATACTATCAATATATCATATTACATTAATCATTGCAAACATTTTATTAAAAAAGAGAGTTGATAAAATCTCTCTTTTATTTGTTATTAACCTAATAACTTTGTAATTAAAACTGTGTTAACAATTTCATCAACTGTGCAACCACGACTAAGGTCATTAATTGGCTTATTGAAGTTAAGCATTATTGGACCAACCGCAATATAGCCACCAAGTCTTGCAACCAATTTATAACCAATATTTCCTGCGTTTAAGTCAGGGAAAACGAGGACATTGGCTTGTCCACCAACTTCACTAGTTATGCCCTTTTTCTTTGCTGTTGCAAGGTCAAGCGCAGTGTCGGCCTGCATCTCACCATCCACTAAGAAACCCCTATTTTGAGCGAGCTCTGTTGCACGAACAACCTTATCAACCATCTCATGTTTTGCGCTACCTTTAGTTGAGTAACTAAGCATTGCAACTTTTGGTTCAACATCTAAAACTTTTTTCATGAAATCCGCATTTGCATCTGCAATCTCTGCAAGTTCTTCGCTTGTTGGGTTTTCAATTAGTGAAACATCACCAAAGAACAATGGTTTTTCATCTTCTTTTAGCATTAACATACCACCTGTTACAACCTTTTTGCCTGGCTTTGTTTTGATAATTTGAAGACCCGGGCGAAGAACGTCAGCAGTTGAATATTTAGCACCAGCAACAACACCATCAGCCAAATCTGATTTAAGCAACATCATTGCAAAATACATCGGATTAAGAATGAGCTTTTTCGCATCTTCAACTGTTAAACCTTTGGCTTTTCTTAATTCATATAACTTTTCCGCTAATTCCCCCCTCATCTCACTCGTTTCCATATCAATAATTTGACAATTCGGATTATTAACAACTTCACTTGAATATTCTTTTTTATTCCCAAAAACAATGAGTTTTGAAAGACCTTGATTTAAAATTTCTTCACAAGCCTTTTTAACTCTATCATCAATATTTGCTTCAGGTAAAACTATTGTTAGATCCTTATTTTTTGCCCTTTCTTGTATTTCTTTTAATATTTTCATCTGTAACTCCTAATAATTCTTTAATTTGTTTTATATATTTATTTGCAAGTGCTTCCCCCTTGCGAATTGTCTTTTTTGCAAGCTCACTAGAAAAATTCATAAGACTTACCTGTGGAAGCGAAAATGTTAGTCTATAGTCAGCTAGCACAGGTTTGTTTTTAACAACGTTTTGGGTCATGATTGTTATAGCATTAATTAAATTTTCTAAAGTTTTAAGTTTGAGATGTTCAACCTGTTTTGAATATTCTCCGATAACATCAACTGACAAAATAACAGCATCCGGCATTAATTCCCTTGCAACATCTTCAGCAAGATTATTAACCAAACCTCCGTCACAGTAGACACTTTCTCCAATCTTAACACTTGGGAAGATTCCAGGAATTGCAATACTTGCAAGAACATTTTCTTTCAACGTTCCTTTTTCAAAATTCATTGGACAACCGGTTTTCATATCTGTTGACACGCAAACAAATTTGATTGGCGTTTCTTCTTGTTTCAGGTCTTTAAATTCCGCATCTAAAATTTTCTTAACTTTGTTAATGTTTAAAACATTGCCTTTAAAAAGTGTTGAAACTAAACTAAAGTTTCCAATGCTATTAAAGTTAGATACTAGTTTTTCCATATGCGCAATATCTTTTCCGCTTGCATACATTCCACCAACAAGAGCACCCATACTTGTCCCCACGATTAAATCCGGCTTTATTCCATGTTCCTCAAGCACCTTAATAACTCCAATGTGGGCATATCCTTTTGCAGCTCCGCCACCTAAAACCAATGCCAACTTCTTCATAATCACCCCATTAAAACAATATTATTATATATGATTAAAATATTTAAATCAAATAAATTTATATCACTATTACTCACTATTATTTGCATAATTATTATGTTTAATCCTTCTATCTATACAAAATCTTGTTTGAATGCAATTTCTGTTTGGGCATTCAATGTTTTGCCCGTTATGTTTCCATTTTTTATTTTTACAAGGATTATTGTGAATTTAGACTCTTCTAAACAAAATTTTTTGGACAAATTCTTTAACAAAACCTTCAACACTTCTTCAAAAAGTTTCACAACCTTTTTTCTTTCAGCTTTGTCTGGATATCCAATAGGAGCAAAACTAATTTGCGCACAATATGAAAACAAACAAATTTCACAAACTGAAGCTAAAAAAATGTTTTCATTTTGTTCTGTTAGCGGCCCAATGTTTATGCTGGGAACTGTTGGAATTGCAATACTTAAAAACTTTAAGGCTGGAATTATTATTTTAATTTCAAACATAATAGCATGTTTGTTAAATGGTCTTATTTTTCGTGGAAAAAAAGAAAATTTTAAACCCAAAACTGAATACGTTTGCAATAAAACAAATATTTTATCTGATAGCGTTTTTGACTCCTTAATTTCAATACTAATGGTTGGTTCTTATATAGTTTTGACTTTTATCATTATTGATATTCTTAATAATTTAAACATTATTCCAGCTCTAACGAACTTAATATGCAATCTTTTCAATTGTACAAAACATAAAAGTGTTATAAACTCCTTATTTAACGGCATAATTGAAATAACTAGAGGCATTTTAGATCTTTCTGTCACAAATCTCTCTTTGCAAGCAAAAACAATCATTTCTTCAACATTAATCGGCTTTGGTGGAATTAGTGTTCTGCTTCAAAGTGTTAGTTTCCTATCACAAATTAAAATACCCGTTAAGAGTATGCTTATTCAAAAAACAACTCAAGCAATTCTATCTTTTGCTGTAAGTTTGATATTAACATCTATTATCTTTTAAACCAACAAAAGTTAAATTTCACTACTAAAATGATAAATTTGTTGACAAATCATCCATTGTTTGTGTAAACTATATTTTGATAATAGGGGTATTTATGAATAAAAAACGTTTTGAGTATTTTCATAAAGATATTCGACAACTTAAAATAGATATTATTGTAAGAGTAATTTTTTCAATTCTCTTTATTTCTTGTTTTGCATGGCAAATGGCATTATTAATTATAGAATCAAGCAAAGCTCAAATTTCACAAATGCAAACAATCACAACCACGATAGTTTTAGTGATGTCTTTATTACTTTGTGTGACAACTTTCTTGTATGCATTTAAGGATTTTCGTATCATTGCAGTAATTAAACAACAAGGCAAATGCATAAGCTCAGTTAAAATGCTTTTCTCAACAAAAAAAACAGGTTTTGTAAGATTGTATAGTTATTTAATTCAATTTTTAACTTTAGCCGTAACACTTGTTTTAATTGCTTGTATCACCTATTCAATTTTAGAAATAACAATTCTTTCAAGAATTTCGTATTATATGCCTTTGCTTGTTACAATTTGTGTTTCCGGTTACAATTCAATTTATCATATTAAAGATGAAATTAGAACTCAACAAACTGTAACTGAACAACAACCATTATATTAAAGAAAAAAAATCCGAAAATTTTCGGATTTTTTATTTTTTAATCTCCAATAATTTTATTATAAACATGTTCATAAATGTTTGCCGCCAATTCTCTCCATTTCTTACATGCAACAGTTGCTGTGTGTCGAGTGTCTGTTTTTAATGACAATGTGAAAATACTTTCTGTTGTTAATGGCTCTAAGATTTTTAGATCAACCGTGTAACTTCCATCCTCATTCTTATATGATTTGGCAATATATTCTTGATTTCGCTTAAACTGAAGTTTGTTTTCCTGCGCGAATTGAGCAATATTATCTCTCAGACTAGCTGGAATTCTAGTATAAAACTGAGATAAACACTCTCTTCCTGCAACTGTGATGTTATATCTGCTTTCATCACTATCTGTATTTGGCTTATAAACAAATTTCGATTCAATAAGTTGACTTAACAAGTCTTTACAATCCATCCAATTAACCCAATTGTTTTGACTTGAGCATATTTCCAAAATTGAATTTTCAGTGAGCGGAATCTCCATTTTGTCAAGAACATATAATAGAATTAATTTATTAATGGTATTATCTGGTACAAAATCCATAATTTAACTAGTCTCCCATATTATTTGAGCCTATTCTACTATAAAATTAAGAAAAAGACAAGTTAATACACGTCTCTTAAACCAGAAATAATATATTTTTAAAAAAATTTTTATCTCTGCCTTAGAAATTTCTTTTTTGTTTTTCTTGCCAAAAATAATTTTGCTGTGTTATACTATTTGAAATATATAATGGGAGATTTTATGAGTAATATTCAAGAATTGGAATCCTTTAATAATGCTTGTGATGAATTTGTTACAGGCAAATACCTATTGGCTGAGATCAAGCTATCATCGATACTTAAACTGATTGCTGAAGATGAGAAACTTAAAAACATAGTTAATAGTTGTATGCAGGATTATGATTTCACTGTTGAATTTAACAAACATGTTGTCGAATCAGATGAAACACCCAAACTTATCTTACCATCAAAAGATAAAGAAATTGTCCCTTTTGTTTATAATCTTCTATATAAATTTAAAGCGGGAAACATTAAGTTTTATGAATTTTTAACACGTTTTTATGGAGCCGAAAATAACAATAAAGAATTTTCTAATTTTGCAAAAACAATTATTTTACCTTTTAAAAATGCAATCAATAATATTTACTCAAAACGACACATTCTTGTTGAAACAAGTGATTATCAAAATAATATATATAATAAATTGATGTCAACAATTAAACTTATCATAAAAAATTTGGATGCTTACAAATTGAATATGAATCAAAAAGAAGAGTTCACAATGCTTTTAAATTCTCTCCACTACGCAAGTGAAAGGAACGATAAAAAACTGGTCTATTCTCTAATGATTGGGCTAGACTATTTCTCTAAATCAAATAGAAAATCTCGTATAGCATACCTTAGCCTCGAAGAATGTTTTGAACAATAACAAACAAAAAAACACCTATTAAATAGGTGTTTTTTATAATTTAAATTCTTTTACCTTTTCTTTTTCTAATTAAGAAGAAGATTAAATAGAAAATAGAAACATACACTACAAACAATCCAACAACTATCATTGGATAAAAAACTTTATGCCCATTAACAAGATTAAATGCAATGTCATATGGAGTTCCATCTCCCCTCACTAAAAACATATAATTGTAATCTAACAAAACATTAGCAACATATGCGGCAATGCAGAATCCAAACAAAATTGCAAATGTAATTAAAATGTTTTTCTTCTTCATGCTAGCCATACCAGAAATCACAATATACAATGATGAAAATCCTGCAATTGCATGTGTAATTCCAGACACAACATTATCAAGGGATAATACTGGATAGCAACCATAATTTTGACTCGCCCCATACGTTCCAAGAACCGCACCTAAAATTCCAAAGATGAAAACAAAATCAAGCGCTGCCTCTTTAAGTCGACCTTTCTTACAGAATGCAGCAATAGGAATTGCTATCAATTGAATTGAACATAAGAACAACGGCAACTCATAAAGCCAACCCATTGGATCTTTTCCCCTAACACAGAAAAGAACGATTTTGGCAATTTCAAAAAAATTAATCAAAATTGCCGACCAAATGAGAACCTTATTTTTGACTTTCATTTCTTTGTGCTTATTTCTTATTCCCAAGAAAATTGCCAAACCTATCATAACAACCATTAATGAACTAACAAACACAAGATGTTGCCATGACATAAACCCTTCAGGGGTTCTTTGATACCCACCAAATCCAAAAAATTCTTTCATACTCACCTCTATATTTTTATTTTACCAAATTTCGACATTATTGTCAAACAAATACTATATTTTACAAAAAAATAATAAAAAGATAGTAACAATATTATTTTTTTATTATTTGTTAAAAAAATTCTTAAAAAGTGTTGCAATTTTTTTTCTTTTCATATATAATATAAAAGTCGCAAGATGTTTTGTGGCACCATCGCCAAGTGGTAAGGCTCGGGTCTGCAAAACCCTCATCACCAGTTCGAATCTGGTTGGTGCCTCCAATGCCGGTGTGGCGAAATGGCAGACGCACGGGACTTAAAATCCCGGGTCCGTAAAAGGACGTGTCGGTTCGACCCCGACCACCGGCACCAAACAAAAACTAAATCGAAGCCGATTTAGTTTTTTTTATTATTCAAAGCATTCTTCAAGGCTCAAATAAGCAGTTCGTGATTTTTTGTTTGATTTTGAGAAGTAATCTAATCCAATCATAAGAGAATACACTAATTTTTTATCATTTCTCTCACTTGCGAAGTAGAGAGAATTTAGAAGCATTGTAAATTCTTCTTTTTGATTTATATTTAATTTGTAGGTATCCAAGTTTCTTAAACCAAGTTTGATTGTTGACATTATTTTATTATAAATATTATTTTGATAGTCACTTGTTTCAACAAGTATATGGCGTTTTGAATAGATGTTGTTAATTGCGTTTTTAAATGGGGTGATAATAGTTTTTGAAAATTCAGCAAATTCTTTATTGTTATTTTCTGCATTATAGAAACGAGTTAAGAAATCAAAAAACTTAATATTGCCAGATGTAAAAGCATATAACAGATTGTAAACATAAGCTATAATTTCTTTGTCAG
>JAZLCR010000037.1:0-13459 GCA_045614345.1 Candidatus Onthoplasma sp. | reverse complement strand
TATATGTCAGTAATTTCAATGAAACAATTATTGGAAGCCGGATGTCACTTCGGTCATCCAACTAGGAAATGGAATCCTAAAATGAAGAAGTATATCTTCACAGCAAGAAATGATATTCATATCTTGAACCTTGAAGACACTTCAAAACAAATTGATGAAGCATACGTTTTCATCAAAGAAAAAGTGCTTGCTGGTGCTAACGTTCTTTATGTTGGAACTAAGAAAGGCGAAATCGTAAAACAAGAAGCTGAAAGGGCAAATATGTTCCATGTAAGTTCTCGTTGGTTGGGAGGAACTTTAACTAACTTCACAACAATCAGAAAGAGAATTGACAGAATGAACAAACTCAACCAAATGGAAACGTTAGGTGACTTTGATCTTCTTCCAAAGAAAGAAGTTATCAAATTAAAGCAAGAAAGAGATAAACTTGCAACTAATCTTAGCGGTATTAAAGACATGACTTCACTTCCAGGTCTTATGATTATTGTAGACCCATCAACAGAACACATCGCTGTTCAAGAAGCTAAACGTCTTGGAATCCCAACTGTTGGTATTGTTGACACAAACAGCAATCCAGACGATGTTGATGTTTGTATCCCAGCTAATGACGATGCAAGCGGTTCAGTTAAACTTATCTTAAGCGCTTTAACTGATGCAATCTTAGAGGCTAAGGGTGGAGTTGTTCTTCATGACTTAACAGCAAGTGAAGATGAAGTTTCAATGGAAGCTATGGTAACTGGTGAAGTTGTGAAAGAAGAAGCAAAGAAAGAAGAAAAGAAAGTTTCTAAAAAACGTCCAGTTGCAAAGAAAGAAAAAGTTGAAGAAACTCAAGAAAACGCATAATAAAAAGGGGGATTAAATTTATGCCAATTACAGCAAAAATGGTAGCTGAATTAAGAGAAATGACAGGTGCAGGAATGATGGACTGCAAAAAGGCTTTGGTTGAAGCTAATGGCGACATGAACAAAGCTGTTGAAATTCTTCGTGAAAGCGGAGCCGCAAAAGCTGCTAAGAAACAAAGCAGAATTGCTGCAGAAGGAACAATTGAATGTTACATTCATGGTGGTGGTGCATTTGCAGCATTGGTTGAAGGTAACTGTGAAACAGACTTCGTTGCTAAAAACCCAGAATTTAAAGAATTTTTGCACAATGTTGCAATGCAAGTTGTTGCAAATCGTCCACTTTGCGTAAGCATTGATGAACTTCCAGCTGAAAAAGAAGCTGAAGAAAGAAAAATCTATCGCGCTCAACTTCTCAATGAAGGAAAACCTGAAGCAATGGTTGATAGAATCGTTGATGGTAAAATCAAAAAATATTATGATGAAGTTGTTCTTTTAGAACAAGTTTACATCAAAGACCCAGATGGTAAGAAGAAAGTTAAAGATGTTTTGGCTGAGCTTACTGCAAAGATTGGTGAAAAATTAACAATTAGAAGATTCCACCTCATGGTTATGGGTGAAGGTCTTGAAAAACGTAATGATGATTTTGCAGCCGAAGTAGCAGCTCAATCAAAAATTAACTAAAGGTTAAGTTTTAAGATGGTTCGTTTTGAGATCGACAAAATATGCTAATATTTTTGAAAAACTAAAGCATGATTAAAATAGAATTAGATTTAAGAATTAATAGCAGGTGAATTTCACTTGCTATTTTTTTTATAATAAGTTATTATAATTTCTGAAATAAATTTGATTGACGAAATCAATCAATTATTTAAATTCATAAAAAAATATATATTTTCGTTGTGGGAGGATTAAATGAACGAAATGACAGAAATGGCTCTTATGGAGTATGAAGAAAACTTAGATAAGGTTTATAATAGATTTTTAGATAATCTTTTAATGATTAGAGTTGGAAGAGCAAATCCAAAGCTTATTGAAAACATAAAGGTTGATTATTACGGAACGAGAGCACCAATTATGCAAACAAGCAATATTATGGTTCAAGATGCAAGAATGTTAATTGTTTCTCCATATGATGCAAGCACTTTGCGTGATATTAAAATTGGTATTGAAACCGCAAATTTAGGTGTTTCTATTAGTGATGATGGTAAAATAATTCGTGTTGGTTTCCCAATGCTTACTGAAGAAAGACGTAGGGAATACACTAAAGACGCAAAACGACTTTTAGAAGAATGTAAAGTTGCAATGAGAAATGCTCGTCGTGATTGTCTTGATGTATTTAAAAACGCGAAGAAAAACAGTGAAATTAGTGAGGATGATTACACATTCTTAGACAAAGAAGTTCAAAAGAAATTAGACACTTATACTGGTAAAGCTGATATAAGTTGTGAAAAGAAGATTGCCGACATTATGGAGGTTTAGTTTGAACCTAGAAAAGATCAAGAATGATCCTCGTTTGCCAAAGCATATAGCTTTGATTATAGATGGTAATGGCAGATGGGCAAAGAAACGAGGATTACCTCGTAGCGTAGGACATAAAGTTGGTTTAGATAATCTTAAAAAACATATTCAGTATTGTCAGGATTTAGGAATTAAAAATTTATCAATGTATTGTTTTTCAAAACAAAATTGGAACAGACCTGAAAACGAAGTTAAGTTCTTAATGGATGCATTCAATCAAATGATTGATGAGTACATGAAGACTTATGTTGAAAAAGATGTTAGAATTAATATTTGTGGAGACATGGAAGACACAAGGCTTAGCGAAGAAGTAAGGAGGAAAGCGAAAGAACTTATGGAGCTCACTAAGCATAAAACAGGATTTGTGATTAACGCCTGCATAAACTATGGCGGCAGAGAAGAAATCTTAAATGCAATAAATCAAATTATTGTAAATGGTGAAACAAATATTGATGAAAAAATCTTTGAAAAGTATCTCTATACAACAGATTTATATCCACTGGACTTTATTATAAGAACATCTGGTGAAAAACGAACAAGCAATTTTCTACCCTGGCAGGCCACCTATAGTGAATGGTATTTTCCAAGAACATATTGGCCAGATTTTTCTAAAAAAGATTTAATTAAGGCACTTAAAGTTTACATGAAACGCAATCGTAGATTTGGTGCAATCAAAGGATAAATATGAAACAAAGAGCGATAACTAGTATTTATATTGTTTTGGCATCAGTTTTGGCAATTTTAAGCAAATTGTTGCCAAATACAATTGGTGATTATATTTTTGATTTATTTATTATAAGTGTGACTTTTGTTGCATCATTTGAAATTTGCAACATGATAGAGGCAAACAAGCGTAAAGTTAATAAACTGCTGGCATCGATGTATTGTATAGTGAATTATGTGGTTTTATTGTTATGTCTTGGCAAAGTTGAGTTTTATATGGTTTTATTCATTGAAATTGCTGCTTTGTTTGGATATTGGATAATTTCTTTATTGGTTGAATTTTTTAAAGATAGAAATGCTCCAACAAAACAACATATGATTACCAGTTTAAACACTTTATTGGCTTGTGTATATCCAAGTTTTTTCTTTTGTTTACTTCTAAACTTTAATCACGCAGATATTTATGCTGGAAAATATTTTTCATTAATATTTATTATTTTAATTTTTGCAATAACATGGCTAACTGACACATTTGCTTATTTGGTTGGAAGAACTTTTAAGGGACCAAAGCTTGCACCTAAAATTAGTCCTAATAAAACAATTAGTGGCGCAGTAGGTGGGCTTTTAGGGGGAATTGTTGGTGCTTTGTTATTATATTTAATAGCCAATTGTATACCAGCATTTGAGGCGGTTATGTTTATGTATGGCCTAAAATGGTGGCACTTCTTAATTATTGGCATGATCGGTTCAGCGTTTGGTCAAATGGGAGACTTATTTGAAAGTAAATTAAAAAGAAATGCGGGCATTAAAGACAGCGGAAGCATTTTCCCTGGTCATGGTGGAATGTTAGATAGAATTGATGCAATGATATTTGTATCAACATTTGTCTATGTGGTTATTTTTTTCTTATTGGTGTAATAATTGAATAATATGATTAATTTATTGAGTATAGCATCTATTTTGAAATATTCTGGTTATATTGCTATAGCCATTCTTGTTTTATTGTTTATGGTTCTAATTCACGAATTAGGACATTATATTGCAGGAAAAGTTTTGAAGTTTAAAATTAACGAGTTTAGTGTTGGGTTTGGACCTAAAATTTTTCAAAAAAAGAACAAGCATGGTGAGCTGGTTTCATTGAGAGCAATTCCATTGGGTGGTTATTGTGCCTTTGAGGGAGAAACTGAGGATAATAAAGACAATCCACAGGCATTTAATAATCAAAAACCATGGAAGAGATTAATTGTTTTATTTAGCGGGGCATTTTTCAACTTTTTAAGTGGAATAATCTTCTCATTTATTTTATTGCTGTCATCTGGTTATGATTTAGTTCAGGTCAAAAATATTTCAACAACATCAATTAATTATAATTGTTTGCAGTCTAGTGATGTTATTTATGGCATTGAAGGTGACAAGATTGATTTTGTGAACGATAAATATTTTGCATCGTTGGTTTCAGCGCATCTTTCTTCTAATTTTGCTAATTATCAAGGTACAGACATAACAATTGAAATTAATAAATTTGTTGAAGATGATAAAACGTTTTATCTTGTTAAAGAACCAATAACATTCAATGTCGAACGAGATGGACAAGAAGTTGAAGTTGATGGGTATGTGAATATTGTTTATAATGAAAATGGAGAATATTCTGGTTGGACATTATTGACGGAATATGAAGAAAATGATTTTGAGTTCAAATTAGGAACATATAAATATTCTTTCTGGGAGGCACTTGGTGAAGCGATTCCATTTACATTTAAATGGGCATGGAAAGTTTTGGTTGTGTTTGGACAATTAATCACAGGTAAGCTATCTGTAACCTCTCTTGGTGGTCCTATAACAACAATTAAAACAATTGCAAATTTCACACAAGAAAGCATGCTGTTATTATTATTGCCACTTATTGCTGTAAATTTGGCAGTGTTCAATCTTTTGCCAATTCCAGCACTTGATGGGTTTCAGATGGTTTTTGTGACAATTGAATGGATTAGAAAGAAACCTATCAAGAGAGAAGTGGTTAATCTTATTAACAATATAGGACTAATTGCTTTATTTGCTTTTGTTATAGTTGTTGATATTTTACAATTTGTGTTATAAACAAGAGAATGAGAGTGTGTTGACACTCTTGTTTTTTTTTGCTATAATTCAGGTATGAAACAAGGAATAGAAATTCTAAATTTAATTTATCAAGGTTTAAAATTTAAAGACGCTGTTTACACTGAGAACACAAATGTATGTGTGATCAATTTTTTATACAATCCGGAAAATTTCACTCCTAACGATGAAAGTAGATTAATTATTTTATCAAAAGTTAAGGAACTCATTGGCGATTTGGTTAAAATTGAGTTATCGTTTAAAAGTTGTCCGTTAGATAAGCGAGCAATTGCCAATCATACATACACAACAATAATCAACAATTTTCCATCAATTTCTAAGAGCTTCACTTACGATGATGTTGCGGTAGAAATTGAAAATTTTAAGGTTTCAATTAATCTTAAACTAGTTCCAACAAGTTATGAACACGCTAGAAGTTTAAATAGAGAAACAATAATTGAAGATAAACTAAAAGATAGTTTTTTTGCCGATTTTTCTGTTAATTTTATTAAAAAAGAAGATGAAATCAACACAGAAACCAATCAAATTCAAAAGAATATGGAGCTTTTGGCAAGCATTAAAGAAGCGGAGGAAAAAACAGTTTATGAACTATCAAACATTGCTGACATCTTAGGCAAAAACAACTATACTCTCGCAATTGATTACACAAAAGTTAATTCAGTAATTGAAGATGTCGTAATTTGTGGTGAAGTCACAACAGTTCAAAAGAAAACATATAAGCGTAAATCTTCAAAAAAGAATGAAGAAATAGAAATTGAGAGAACATTTTATAACTTTTCGATTAAAAATGACAACAAAGTACTATATTGCTCGGTTTTCCCTAAACAGCATGATGAAGCAAAGGGGGATTTAATTGAAGTTGGAATGAAGGTTTGCTGTCATGGTTCATTTAGAGAGTTTAATGGCAAACTTAACTTTACTGCAGATTCTGTTGCAAGGTGTGACTATAAAAGAGAGGAAATAAAATCAGGGTTTAAGCATGTTAATGAAAATTATCATACAATATTTCCTCAAAAGTACATAGATTATGAGCAGGCGGGTTTGTTTGATGACAATAAAACCTTTCCTGGTATTTTTGTTGTTTTTGATGTTGAAACAACAGGTTTGGATCCTTTAAAAGAAGAAATTATTGAAATAGGAGCATGTAAAGTTGTTAATGGAAGAATAGATGAAACCTTCGCAACATTTATTAAGCCAAGTAAACATATTCCAAAAGAAATCACAGATTTGACAGGCATAAATGATTCTATGGTTAAAGATGCTCCAGCAATAAATTATGTTATACCAGATTTTTATAAATTCTGTGATGGTGCAATAATAGTTGCACAAAATACCGGATTTGACATGTCTTTCATACACAATATATCGAAGAAGCTTTCATATAATTTTGATCACCAAACAATGGATACCATGATAATGGCTAGGCAAAAGTTGCCAGGTTTAAAAAATTATAAACTCGGAACAATTGTTGAAAGACTAAACATTTGTTTGGAAAATGCACACAGAGCAATTGATGATGCAACAGCAACAGCAAAGGCTTTTATTAAACTTATGAATATGTAACAAATAATATTTCATAAAATATTATAAAAACTATTGATTTATTAGAATTTGTATGATATAATCATCACAACAACTAGGAGTGGCCTGTGCCACTCCTAATTAATTTTATTAGGAAATTATAAATTAATTTTAGGAGAAAAAATGAAAGTTGCAGATTTAGTTTATGAAAAAATCAAACCTTTGTTCACAAATGATATTCAGTTGGTTGAGGTGGAATATGTTAAAAAGAATGATGGGATGCACTTAGTTGTTTACATCGAAAAGGAGTCTGGTGTAACAGTTGATGATTGTGTTGCGGTTAGTCGTTTAATTGACGAGCCACTTGAAGAATCAAATCCAACCAATGATCAACCATATTATTTGGATATTTCATCATATGGGCTTGATAAACCATTAAAATTTGATTGGCAATTTAAAAAATATGAAAATAAGAAAGTTCATGTTAAATTATATGCAAAACTTGACGGTAAAAAAGAATTTGTCGCGCTTTTAAAACAAAAAAGTGATGAGTTTATTGTTTTGGAAATTGAAAATGAAAACCTAAAAATAAACTTAAAAGACATTGCATATATTACACCATATATAGAATTTTAGGATAGACAAAATTAAGGAGAAATATTAAAAATGATTAGTAAAGATTTTTTTGAAGCATTAAAAGATTTAGAGACAGAAAAGGGAATTCCGCAAGATGAGTTTATATCAGATTTGCAACAAGCTTTAACTGCGGCATTTAAGAAATATAGTGGAATGGCTCAAAATTCAGAAGTGAAGATCAATCCTGAAAAGGCAACAATAAAAACATATTTTTATAGAACTGTTGTTGAAGTTGTTGAAGATGAAGATAAAGAAATCAGTTTGGCTGAAGCTAAAAAGTTGAAGTCAACTTATAAGATTGGTGACCTTGTTAAACAAGAAGTTTCAACAAAGGATTTTAATCGTATTGCAGTTCAAACAGCAAAGCAAGTTATCCTGCAAAAAATTAAAGAGAGAGAAAAACAATCAATCTATAAAGACATTGCAGAAAAAGAGGGCAAAATTATTGTTGCTAATGTAAAACGTATTGACGTTGATAATGTTTATCTTGAAATTGGTGGAACAACTCTTGAAGGATTGCTTACAAAACGTGATTCACTTCCAACAGACAAATTTAAACCAGGGGATAGAGTTAAAGTTTATGTTCGTCATATTAAAGATGATTTTAGAGGAACAGTTGTGCAGGTTTCAAGAACACATCCAAATTTTGTGAAAATGCTTCTTGAAATGGAGGTTCCAGAACTTAACAATGGGGAAGTAACTATCGTAGGCATTGTTAGGGAAGCTGGTTTAAGAACAAAAATTGCAGTTTCAACAAGTGTTCAAAACCTTGATGCTGTAGGTGCATGCATTGGAAATAGAGGCGCAAGAATAAATTCAGTTATCAATGAATTAAATGGAGAAAAAATTGATATTATTAATTTCAGTGAAAATCCTGCTGACTATATAGTTGCTGCTTTGAGTCCTGCGGAAGTGAGTGAAATTACTGTTGATACTGCAGCTGGAGTTGCTAATGTTCTTGTTCCAGAAAATAAACTTTCACTAGCAATTGGAAAAGGTGGTCACAACGTTCGTTTGGCAGCTAAGTTAACAGGATATAAAATCGATGTTAAACCTACCAACGCAAAAGAAAAACCTAAAGCAAATGATGTTTTAAGCACAAGCAGTGCAAGCATTATTTTAGATGACGACTTCTTTGATGATATTGATGAATAGGAGTTGAATTGTGCATATAAAACAAGAAAGAAGATGTGTTGCTTGTAGAGAATGCAAACACCAAAATTTGATGTTAAGAATAGCACGAGTTCAAAATGACTATTTAATCGATACTAAGCATAAACTTGGCGGTCGTGGTGCATACATTTGCAAAGACACAAAATGTTTAGAGCTAACAAAAAAGAAAAAACTTTTAAACAAATCCTTTAAAACAAGCATTAATAATGAAATTTATGAAAAATTAGGGGAATATGAACAAGATAATTAGTTACATTGGATTTGCACAAAAATCCAAGAATTTGATTACAGGACAGACTGCACTTAAACGAACAACAAAAAGTTTAAAATTAATTTTGGTGTGTAACTCTGCCAGTCAAAACTTAAAGGATCTTGCAAAAAATCTTGCAAGCAAACACGGATGTGAAATGATTGTTTCACAAATAGAACTTAAAAATTTAATTAAATTTGCAGACATTAAAATTGTTGGATTAACTGATGAAAATTTAAGCAAAGCAATAGTGGAAAATAAGGAGAAAATCAATATTGGCTAACGAAACACAAAACAAAGAATTTAATAAGGCAATAAAACAGTTGCAATCAATGGTTAGAGAGAAACAAATCATATCTCTTGCTGAAAAGTTTTATAATCTTAAAGTTGAGATGACTGCTTTAACAAGAAATGTTAAGGAGAAAGAAAGTGCTTTAATTCTAGAACAGGCAAAAGCACTTGCAACAAAGCCAGAACCGAAGTTGGAGATCAAAGCAGAGGAACCTGCTGTTGTTTTTGATGCTCCAAAACAACAAGAAAAGGTTGAAGAAAAGAAAGAAACAAAGCAACAACAAGTTCAACAATTTTCTCAAAATAAGCAACGTAATTTTGAAAATAGAAATAATTTCCAACGCAATGCTCAAGGATCATTTAATCCTAATAATAGACAACAAGGACAATATAATGGGCAAAATGGGCAACGTAATTTTAACACCCAAAATGGAAGACCTTTTAATCCTAATTTTAAACCTGGTCAAAATAATCGTCCTGCAGGAAATAATCAAAGACCATTTAATCCTAATTTCAAACCTGGTCAAAAACCAGTTCAGAATAAGGAAGGATTAAATAAGCGTCCGACGATTAATTATGCTCAACCAGTAATAACTGCTAGTCCTACAAGAACATTTGCAAATAAGAAGAAAGAAAATGAGCGCTTTGAAGAAAAGCGAGCATACTCAAAACGTGATTTATTAAAACGCGGAATGTTGATAGAAAATGGTGATGAAGATAGAGTGATCAACAGAAAGGTTAGAACTAAGAAAAAAGACGTTGAGATTCGTGAGACTGTTAAACCTCAGGGACCAGCAATCATTACAACAGATAATATTACAGTAAAACTTCTTAGTGAAGTAAGCGGAAAACCTGTTAGTGAAATCATTAAAAAGTTTATGATATTAGGCATGATGGTAACAATTAACTCAACAATTGATTTTGCAACGGCTGAATTGATCTTATCTGATATGGGTGTTGAAGTTGTTCAGAAACTAGATAAAACTAGCGAACAAAAGTTAGAAGACTTACAAAACACAATGCGTTCATATAGTGATGAAGAAGCTGTGGAAAGAGCTCCGATTGTCACTGTTATGGGCCACGTTGATCATGGTAAAACAAGCTTGTTAGATTATATAAGAAAATCAAAAGTAACATTAAGCGAAGCCGGTGGAATTACACAAGCAATAGGTGCCTATAGGGTTAATGTTAACGATAAACATATTACATTTATTGACACTCCTGGTCACGAAGCCTTTACCGCAATGCGTGCTCGTGGTGCGAGTGTTACGGATATTGCAATTTTGATTGTTGCTGCTGATGATGGAATTATGCCTCAAACAGTTGAAGCGATTAATCATATTAAATCTGCAAATATCCCAATGATTGTTGCTATTAACAAAATGGACAAACCTCAAGCAGAACCTGACAGGATTTTAACTCAGCTTGCTGAACACAATGTTTTGCCAGAAGCATGGGGTGGAGATGCTATTATATGTAAAATTTCAGCTAAAACAGGTGAGGGAATTGATAAGTTACTTGAAACAATTTTACTTGTTGCAGATGTTCAAGGATTAAAAGCAAATCCTAATATTGCTGCTATGGGAACAATTATGGAAGCGAGACTTGATAAGGGTAGAGGGCCAATTGCATCATTAATTGTTCGTGATGGATCATTAAAAATTGGAGATACAATTGTTTGCGGAACAACTGTTTGTAAAGTTAAAGCAATGATTGATGAAAACAATAAACAAGTTAAAGTTGCAACGCCATCAATGCCTGTAACAGTTTTAGGATTTAGTGAGGTTCCACCAGCTGGTGAAACATTTACTGTTGTTGATGAAAAATTATCAAAACAAATTGTTGAAGAAAGAAAAGCAAAACAGAAAGAAGAACTTATTAAAGGAAGCGGTGGAAACACTCTTGAAGACCTACTTCAAAAGACAAGTGAAAAAGATATGAAGATATTAAATATCGTTCTTAAAACAGATGTTCATGGATCACTTGAAGCAATCAAAGGGTCTGTGCTGAAACTTGTGAATGATGAAGTTAAAATTAATATTCTTCATAGCGGTGTTGGTGCCGTTAGTGAAAGTGATTTGATCTTAGCTCAAGCATCTAATGCGATGGTTATTGCCTTTAATATTGGTCAAGACAGCAAAGTGAGAACTTTGGCAGAAAGAATGAAAATAAAAATTTATTCTTACAAAATCATTTATGAGTTGCTCGAAGAATTAGAAAGAGTAATAAAGGGAATGAAAGAGCCTAAATATGAAGAAGTTTACTGTGGAAAGGCTGAAGTAATGATGGTTTTCAAATTGTCCAATGCAGGCATTGTTGCTGGATCAATGGTTAGAGACGGAAAGATTATTCGTGGTGAACATGCAAAGATTTATAGAAATAATCAAGTTATCGCAACAACTGAAATTAAATCAGTCAAAGTTGTTAAAGATGATGTAAAAGAAGTTGGTAAAGATAGAGAATGTGGAATTAAAACACATTATGATGATATTGCAGTTGGTGATATTATTGAATGTTATTCTCTTAAAAGGATTGATGATTAATGAAAAGTGTTAGAATTGAAAGAATTAACGCGGAAATCCAAAAAGCAATTTCTCAGATTATAACAAACGAAATTAGAGATCCGCAGATTGATGCTATAATTAGTGTGAGTAATGTTGAAACAACACCAGATCTATCATATTGTAGAGTGTATATAACATCAATTGGCAGAACGCCAAGCGATGAAGTTGTTGCACGAATAAAAGGCGCAGCAGGGTTTATTCGTGGTAAACTATCAAGAATGATTAAACTTCGCATCACACCAAGATTGGAATTTTTAAAGGATGAATCAGTTGAATATGCCTCAAATATTGAAAACATCTTAAAAAATATAACTTATTCAACTCAAGAAGAAGACGATGAAGAATAGAGGCATAATACCAATTAATAAGCCCAAAGATTGGACAAGTTTTGATGTGGTTAATAAACTAAAATTCAAATTAAAACCGTTAAAAGTTGGCCATTTGGGGACACTTGATCCAATGGCAACAGGTGTTTTACTTGTTACTGTAGGCAAGGCCACAAAACTTTTTGATCTAATGCAAGAAAAAAGAAAAACATATGTTGCAACCTTTGAATTTGGTTATTTGACTGACACACTTGATTCCACGGGTAAAATTATTCAGAAAAGCGATGTATTTCCAACAATTGAGCAAATCAAAACAGTTTTAAGAAAGTTCATTGGCAAAATCAATCAAGTGCCACCGAAATATAGCGCAAAATCAATTAATGGAAAGAAGGCATACGATTTAGCAAGAAATAATATTGATTTTGAACTTAAATCAAAAATCGTTGAAGTTTTTGATATCAACTTTATCTCGTATGATAATAAGTTTTTAACATTAAAAATTGAGTGTGGAAGTGGCACATATATTAGATCAATAGGTCGTGATATTGCAATGGAACTAAACTGTCTAGCAACAATGACAGACTTAACAAGAACAAATGTTGGAAACATTGATCTAGATCATTGTTATGACGTTAGATTAATAGAGAATGTTCAAGATATCATAATTCCTATTAGGGATGTTTTGGCTTATCAAAGTTTGAAATTAGAGGAATTTCAAAAAAGGAAATTACTTAATGGTCAACAAATTGAAATCCTTCACGAAAATGGAATTTATTTATTAGAAGATGATGTCGATGCTGTGGCGTTGATTGAAATAAAAGAAAATAGAGCAAAAATGTCGATTTTCTTAGGTTAGTTGTTGGCTTTTTATTAAAAATATGTTATAATTAATCGACAAAAAGAGGGAAATTAACAATAATTCTCTCAGGCTTGCCAGTTGGTAAGCAATTATCAGAACAAAAAGGAGAAAAAAATATGATTACAGCAGGAGATATTAGAAAAGGTATTATCTTTGATGATGGAACATCAACAGATCCTAAAAAACCAAATTTATATTTAGTTGTTGATTTCCAACACGTTAAACCGGGTAAGGGAGCAGCTTTTGTTAGAACAACATTGAAACACGTTTTAACTGGTAAAGTTATTGAAAGAACTTATAACCCAAATGAAAAAATTAATGATATTTCAATTGAAAGAAAGGAAATGATGTACTTATATAACGAGGGTGGTTTATATTATTTCATGGATAATGAAACTTATGATCAAATTCCATTCAATTATGATAGTGTTAAAGACGCATTAAATTTCGTGGTTGAAAACACAAATTGTCAAGTTCAATTCTATAATGATCAACCAATTAACGTTGAACCACCAATGTTTGTTGAACTTACAATCACAAAAGCAGAACCAGGTGTTAGAGGTGACACAGTTAAAACTGGTGGAAAGCCCGCAACTCTTGAAACAGGATATGTTATTCAGGTTCCGTTGTTTGTTAACGAAGGTGAAAGAGTTCGTGTTGACACAAGAACTGGTGAATATATGGAAAGAGTTTAATATCAC
>JAZLCR010000036.1:0-37785 GCA_045614345.1 Candidatus Onthoplasma sp. | reverse complement strand
TATACCTAAATTCAGCAAACACAGCAATGTCAATTTCAACAATAAAATTGATTAACAACACATACAACAAAACTGGTCACACATCAACAAAATGGGCGTTGGGAAGTGTTAATGGAACTGAATATACTGCT
The DNA here is from genome assembly GCA_045614345.1 of Candidatus Onthoplasma sp. Lineage (GTDB taxonomy): Bacteria > Bacillota > Clostridia > Christensenellales > UBA1242 > Onthoplasma. Next base: position 37,654 of record JAZLCR010000036.1, on the reverse strand, counting down.
GGTTCAACAGTTAATTTAGGATTAACTTACAATGGCTCATTTGAATTGACTTTCTATGCAAAATGGGAGCCAATAACTTACACAGTTAAATTCAGCACTGGTGATGCAAGTAAAACCATAACATATGGATCAGAATATAAACTTCCAACTCCTTATATTAAGGGTAAGGTGTTTGAAGGATGGTACACATCTTCATTGTATGTTAACAAAGTTGAAAATAGCGGAAGTGCTTGGATTTTAACAGATGCTGATGGGGTTAATGACAACATCATCACATTATATGCAAAACTTAGCAATAAGATTTATTATGTTAAATTTGATGGTGATGGTCTTGAAACAGTTGATAGTAAAAAATCTTATTTGCAAGAATTTGAATATGGCGTGGCAAGCAATTTAAAACTTTGTCAATTTGTGAAATTGGGCTATGAATTCACGGGTTGGGACACTAAAAAGCCTGCAACAGAAGTGGCTTATAATGATAATCAGTTAGTAAAATTTAACGAAGATTATGAAAATGGAGAAGTTGTTCTAACATTATATCCTGTTTTCGAAGCCAAATCAGTAATTGTAACATTTAACGGAAATGGTGGACTAATTAGAGGTGCAAGCGTTTGTCAGTTATATTACGATCAAGACTATCCAACAGATATTGCCGTTAGATTGGGCTATGATTTCACAGGTTGGTACACAGCAGCTTCTGGAGGAAGAAAAGTTGAAATTGTCCAAAGCACAAAAGCTCACACGGTTTATGCTCACTGGGAAGCAAACCCATATGAAGTTGCCTTTGACTCAAATTATGGGTCAGGAACCATGGAGAATATTTCAGCAAAATATGATACTTCATTTATATTGCCATCAAGTGGTTTCACAGCGCCAACAGGAATGCATTTTGTTGGATGGAACACCAATGGTGATGGCTCAGGCGATTCATATTTAGCTGGTCAATCAGTTAAAAATCTAGCAACAACAGCCAATGCCGTTGTAATACTTTATGCACAATGGGAAAACAATATCTATCATATTGAATTCAATGCAAATGGTGGCACAAACAGCTCACAATATAATCCAAGAATGAACAACCTAGAATATGGCAAAACATATAACTTATTGGCATTAAGTTCAATGAACTTCACAGCACCAGAAGGAAATCATTTTGCATATTGGAGTACTGATCTTGAAGGAAATACAGGTTATTATGTAGATGAAGCTCAAGTTTTAAATTTAACGACTGAACATGATAAAACAGTTATTCTTTATGCGCAATGGGAAGCAAATCCATGCGTGGTAACAACAATAAATGCTTCACCTCAAGCAATTTCAGATATTAATGGAGCAAAAACATATGCTTATGGAGATGTTGTTACATTAAGGGCTGTTTTAAACTATGGATATAAGTTCACGAAATGGGAATTTAGTGAAGATATCGACGAGAGTGATCTTGTTGAAGGCACCCTCAAAACAAATGTAATAAAATTTATCATTAAGAGCGATATTCAAGCAACAGCATATGCTGAAGGAATTTCTTCAACATTAATACTCGATGCAAATGGTGGACTTATCAATTCAAGCATCAGAGAATCCAAAACAAAGGTTTATGGTAAACCATATGGAACATATTTCACACAAAAACCAACAAGAACAGGATATTCATTTGCTGGATGGTTCACAGAGCGTACAGATGGAACAGAAATCACAGCAACAGATACAGTTAAAATAGTAGATAGCCAAACTGTTTATGCTCACTGGACAGCGAATACCTATAAATTAACATTAGATGCAAACGGTGGAATTTTTGCAGATGGAAGTTCTAAGAAAGTTGTGGATATAACATTCGGTGAAACGTATGGCCAATATTTTGAACAGCCAACATATGAAGGAAGAGAGTTCTTATACTGGAGTACGGCAATTAGCATGGGCACAATAGTTTATGGTGAAACAGTAATTGACTATCCAGGGGATCATACAATCTTTGCAATATGGAAAGAAACCAAATATACAATTGCATTCGATAAAAACTCAGAAGATGCAACTGGTTCAATGGAATCAATGACATTGAACTATGCAGACACAGAGGCATTAATAAAAAATGCGTTCGAAAGAACAGGATACAAGTTTGCAGGCTGGACTAAAGCTTCAGGAAAGCAAGATTATGTTGATTTTGTTGATCAAGCAGAAGTAACAAAACTTGTTGATGGAGATGCTCAAAATAGAACAATAACTCTATACGCACAATGGACACCAATAAAATACACAATTGCATTTAGTGCAGGTGGTGGAACTGGTTCAATGAATTCAATGAAAGATTGTGAATATGATCAATACTACACATTATCTAAAAACGAATTCACAAGAAAGGGATATGATTTCATAGGTTGGAAAGACACAATAAATGGATATGGTCAAACATATGCAGATGAAGCTGAGGTAATCAATTTAACATCAATAGAACAAACAGTAACATTATATGCACAATGGGAAAAATCAACATACGTTGTAACATTCGATCCAAATGGAGATGGTGCAACAGTTGATCCAACAAGCAAAGTTGTTGTTTATGGAAGTGAATATGGAGAACTTCCAATACCAGAATATCCAGGAAGAACATTCCAAGGCTGGTGGACAGATAAATATGGCGGAACACAAATTCATGCAACAGATAAACATGAAATTGAATCAGACATAACTTTCTATGCTCACTGGAAAACAAACAAGTATAAGGTTGTGTTTAACAAAAATGTAAGCGATGCAACAGGTTCAACATCAGTAATGTTTGATCTTGAGTGTGGCAAAGATTACACATTAACTCAAAATGGATTTGAGCGAGCGGGATATGATTTTGTAGGCTGGGACACTAAAGCAGATGGAACAGGAACAGCCTATGTTGATAAAGGAACAATAAATTTGGCAGTTGCTGAAAATTATACGTTAACTTTATATGCTCAATGGAATCCTCGTGATGGAATTAAATATACAATTGAACACTATTTAGAAAATGTTAATATTGAAACTCCAAACACAAACGACTCTTCTCATTGGACTTTAATAGAAACAGATGACACAAAGAAAGGCACAACAGGAACAAGTGTAACTCCAGCATATAGAGTATATGACGGATTTACCGGAAGCTATCAAGTTTCTGGTGTAATTGAAGGTGATGAGTCAACAGTTTTAAAATGTTATTATACAAGAAATACATACTCATTAACTTTAAACATTGGAACAACTGGAATATCATCAGTTCAAGGTTCAGGAACGTATGATTACGAAGAAACTGTAACCATAAAAGCAAACTTAGTAACAGGATACAAATTATCGACATGGTCTCCAACTCAATATTTAGTTGGTGGAAACACAAATGTGACAACAATAAAAATGCCAAGTGAAAACTTAACAATGACTGCATCTGCTGAAGAAATAAGTTACACTATTGCATTCAACGCAAATGATGATTCATACTATTTAAACAATGCAACGGGATCAATGGTATCAATGACATTGAACTATGCAGACACAAAGGCATTAACAGCAAATGCGTTCACAAGATCAGGTTACACATTCGCAGGTTGGTCAAGAACTGCAGGAAAAGCAACTGCAGAATTTAGCAACAATCAAGTAGTTAGCAAATTAACAGCAACCGATGGAGCAACAGTAACACTCTATGCTCAATGGACACCAATAACTTACACAATTGCATTCAATGCAAACGATGGTGATGAGTATATAGGCACAGCAACAGGTTCGATGAATAATATGTCATTGAATTACGAAGAAACAAAAGCTTTAACAGCAAATGCTTTTGCAAGACCAGGTTACACATTCGCAGGTTGGACAAGAACTGCAGGAAAAGCAACTGCAGAATTTGGCAACGAGGAAGTAGTTGGTCAATTAACAACCAACAACGAAACAGTAACACTCTATGCTCAATGGGCTGTTGTTGAATATACAATTACTTTATCTAATTTATCAGCTATGAAGGGTGGTGTTGCTGGTATTAGCCAAGTGACAGTGGATGATGTTTATTACAGAATAACAGATGATCCAATTTCGGTAAAAGATTTAATTGCTAAAATGGAACTTGAAAATAATATTACTGGAAGTTATGTTCAAGGCGATCAATATAAATATTTTAAACTAAAAGTTCATGAAGTTAAGGGTGATTTGTCTTCTTGGAGCGAAGGAACTTCGTTATCAATTGATGAAACTATTGAGAAAATGTATGGAGATGTTGTATTAGTTCTTGATTTAAGTTTTACAAAAATAAAAGTTGAATGGATTACAGATGGAAAAGATGGAGAATATAAAGGTGTTGTAAATGATAAAGGAAGCACTGAACATTCTTCAGACATAATAAAAACAAGTATGTATACATTAACAAAGTTATATCAAAGTCCAGATATTAAAGATGAATATAGTGATTATACATATGAGAATTGGAATGTGAGTGTGTGGGATGAAGATCCTAACGCTATCGTAAGTTTCGGAGAAAGTAGAGGTTCTCCATATGCTGTAAATTGCAAGCCTTCAGATTCAAATGTTGTAATTGAAGATGGCTGTTTAACAATAAAAGCATATTTGGTACTAAAACTTGAAACTCCAACAATTGAAATCTATTATGATAAAAATCCAGCTGATGATAAACTCGAATATGAATACAAGACAATTGAACAACCAAGAATGGGTCAAACAAAGGAATTACCAATACCATATTATCCAGGATATAAATTCTTGGGTTGGTCAGACAGTTCAGCAAATGAATCTGGATGTAAAATCACATTTACAAGAACAGATGAGTCAGATAAAAAGTTGTATGGACATTGGGCTGAGGTGGCAGTTTTTGAAGAGGATATAATCCGTGAAGGCAATGGAAACACATGGTACACCAAAGCAGAAGCATGGGATGGAGATTATTCAAACGTTGTACAACCAAACGGAAGCGGAACAACAACCGATCCATATGTTATTGCATCAGGTGGAAATCTTGTTTGGATGCAAAAACAAATTGAAATAGGTAATACTTTTGCGGGTAAATATTTTGAACAAACAAATGATATTAACCTAAACAATGAATTATTCAAACCTATTGGAACGGAAGCAACACCGTTTAAAGGAACATATAATGGTTGTGGTTTTGAAATTCACAATTTAAAAATTGAAGGTGAGTCAACAGACACTTCATATTATGGATTGTTTGGATATGTATCTAATCAATATTACTCATACACATTAACAGTGTATAACTTAACAATTGTTAATGCTGAGATATCAATAAGAACAACAGGAGATAAATCAGGTAAAACGATTTATGCCGGAGCACTTATTGGATATCTAGATAGAGGTGTTGTGGCTAACTGTGTTGCGTCTAATGTAACTGTGACAGTTGCTAAAGAGTCAACATATGTGTTTGAAGAAAAGATTGCAGATTTAATTGGTTATGTTGATAACCTTGATGATGCTAATAATGTCATAGTTACAATAATTTCATGTTATGTGAATAAGGGAAAAACACATGTGAATGTAGAAGGTTCAGGATCAGTGGTTAACTGTGAAACTATTGGTCAAACAGAATTGCGAGATGCTAAATATGAAGGGACAACACTTTATATATTAGTAGAAACATATCAGTTCACAAGAGGAACAACCCTCTATGGAAAGTGGGAATAGCTCAGAAAACATAACATATTTGATGAACTAAAGATTTCAAAACAACAAAAAGAGAGCATAACAAGCTCTCTTTTTTTGTTTGTAACAAGATATTAACAAACAATTAAAAAAACACGGGTTTGTCCCGTGGATTTTTATTATTTAATTAAAGTTTAATAATAAATCATAAACTATTTAAGAAAACGCTGATCAAATTTTGCTTTGCAAAGGAAGATTGTTGTTAGCAAGAAGTTTAGAAAATAAAGAGTAACACTAATCAAAATGCTGATGTAGTTAACCTTAAAGTAAGCAACAGAAAGAAGGAGGCTTGAGGTGATAAGTAAGGTTATAATGAAAGAAATTAACAGATATTTTAAAGGTTTAATTTTAGTTTTCATACTTGTGTTAATTTCTGGATTTTCAAGCGTTATTGATTTTGTGTGCTCTTGAGAAATTTCAAACAATCTATTGCCTAAATGAGAGTTTAATAACTCAATAAGAAAGTGTTGAGGTATAAATTGAAGTTTGTTGCTAACCATGCTGTCAGTGGTCTTAAACAGAGATTTAACATACACATTATATACAGAATTGCATATTTGTTCAAAAACATTATATTTAGGTGATAAACTTACAATTTTCATTTTGTTGCCAATTGAGTTTGTGAATTTTGTTAAAAGTTCATTGTTTAATTTTAAACTAGAATAATAAACAACAATGTCGGAAACCTCTTGTTTCAACAAAAAGTTGTGAACCACTTTCGTTAAATTATTATAATAGATGGCGTGAGGTATATAATTGTAGGTTTTAAACAAGTCAACCAAATCTGCGCGAACAACATAGAAAATATTTTCTCCGAATTTCATTCTTAACAGATTGATTTTATTGTTTAAATCACTTATGCTATCAACAATGTAAATAACTTTCATTTTTAACCCCTTGTTATTAAATTATACTATATTTTAAATAAATTTAAAAACAATTTATTGTTGATTGTAAAATTAATTTGTGTTTTAATGTTTTTGTGTTAAAATAATCTTGATGGATATTTTGCGAAATGTTTTGCGATGTTTCAAAAATGATCTAACAGAAATTAAATATGAATCAAATATTCAAATTAATGTTTTAAGGGGTGAATAAGGTATGAAACAAGTTAAAATGTTAAAAGATGCCATGAAAAATAATTATATTGTTCCGGCATTTAATTTTGCAAATTTTGAGATATTAAGGGGTGTTGTTAAGGCTTCAGTTGAAACAAAATCTCCTGTTATATTGCAAGTTAGCGAAAGTGCGTTGAATTATTTCACAGATGATATTATGTATGGAATAGTTCAAGCAATCAGAAAAATTAAATTGCCAATTTCAATTCATCTAGATCATGGGAAAAATTTTGATATAATAAAACGAGTTATCAAACTTGGATTTGATAGTGTTATGATCGATGGATCAACTTTATCGTTTAAAGAGAATGTAAAATTAACAAAAAAAGTTGTAACATATGCCCACAAACACAATGTTTCTGTTGAAGGTGAATTGGGTGTTCTTGCGATTGCAAATGATGATGGAATGCTAAGTGAAGGAGAGAGATTCACAAACCCACAACAGGCTAAAGAGTTTGTTGACTTGACATGCGTTGATAGTCTTGCTGTTTCAATTGGAACTAATCATGGAGTTAATAAGTATATTGGAGAGCCAAAGATTAGATATGATATTCTAAAGAAAATTGAAAAAGAAATTCCGAACACACCAATAGTTCTTCATGGTGCATCATTAATTGAACAAGAATATGTTGATAACATCAATAATCACGGAGGATTTATTAAAAAATCTGCAGGTAATGCAAAACTTTTAAACAATGCTTATAAAACTAATATAGCTAAAATAAATATGGATACAGATTTCCGACTTGCATACACTTCTGCTGTTCATGAATATATGGATTCTCACGCAGACAAATTTTGTCCAAGAAGTTACGGGGAAGCTGGTATTAATGAAGTTAAAAAATGTGCAATTAGCAGAATAAAAAAGATTTGCAAATCTAACGATAGAGTAAAATAAAAAAGACTTTATTTCAAAGTCTTTTTTTTTATTAAAATTTATTCTTTAGTGCTAGAGTCAGATTCTTGACTTTTTAACTTTTTATAATAACCCCTTGGTTTTTTTACTAAAGCACCCCAAAGAATAATTAAAATTTGAAGAGGAATTCCAATGAAGTAAATTGGCCAAATGTTTATTCCTGTAGGGAGTAATATTTGAAGGTGTAAACTTGCAAGGGTTAACCATAGAATGATTGTAAGAATAGGGAACAAATACCTAATTCTTCCCCAAATTGAATTGAAAACAATCAAAACAACACATGAAGCAACTCCTGCCCACATAAAGCTCATATAATAATTAACATTAACACATAATTTCAAAACAACAAACAAAGCTGTTGCAAGCAACCATACGGCACCAACGCTAAGTAGTGTTATAACTAATTTTGTTGGAAACATTCTTGGTGTTTTTGTTTTTGGTTGATCCTTCTTTGTTTTAATAACTTCACTAGACTCATGTTCCTTTATTAAGTAATCAAGAGTAACTGAATAAAATTCAGCCAATTCACACAAAACTTCAACGCTTGGCAAAGATTCACCTTTTTCCCATTTGGAAATTGATTTATCTGAATAATTAAATTTTTCAGCAACTTCCATTTGAGTTAACTTTTTTTCTTTGCGAAGTTTCAGCAAATTCTTGCCAATAATGGTATTAAAATCTTTATTTTCTTCCATTTCCACCTCTCAATTGCCTATATATAATAACATATTAAATGGAATAAAGCAACAAATCTAATTAAATTAGACAAATTAAACCAACTCTCTTCTTGGTAGAATCGCTCTATTTTCAAGGTTTTTAACTTTATAGTTAATTTTAACAAATTCTATTGTGTATTTTAATATAAATGTGTAACATAAAATCGACGATAAGGTAAACTTATTAAATTTTCAAAAGAAAAAATAGGAGTTTAAATTTATGGAGAAATTAATTTCAGTTATAATACCATGTTGGAATGCGGAAAAATGTTTGTCAATTCCATTCAATAGTTTGATGGAACAAAGTTATAAAAATTTAGAAATTATTATTGTTAATGATGGTAGTAGTGATGGAACTCTTGCTTTGGCAAACAAGCTTGCAAGTTTGGATTCAAGAGTTAGGGTGTTAAGTCAAGAAAATGCGGGTGTTTCAGTTGCAAGAAACAATGGTGTTTCTGTTGCGAAAGGTGAATATGTTATGTTCCTTGATGCAGACGATAACTACACAACACCATATGCAATTGAAAAACTTTGCAAAAAACTTGAAGAAACAGGTGCGGACATGTGTGTTTGCAATTTCATTCATCCATGTTTTGAACAACACACGAGAGGTGAAAGAATTTTTGATATGACCAATCCGAAAGATTTCTTAGATTATTATCAAGATTTCTTTGTTTTAGGTGTTCCATGGAATAAGATAACAAGGCGTGAATGTTTAACAGAAAAATTTGTTCCAGGTGTTAAATTTAATGAAGATGAATTATATAATTTAGACAATTTGCACAACATGAAAAAGATCGCCTTCACAGATGAAGTTTTGCATCACTATTATTGTGCACCATATAATCCAAGTTTGCCAGCAAGCGCAGTTAATTCAATCTATTCTCAAGATTTCTTTTGGGAAAAGAAAAGTACAATTTGGCATATGGGAATGAAAAACCATGAATATAGAGTTAAATCTTTAGAAAAATTTTTACCACACAAAAAAGAAGAATTGCAATATGTTAGAAGTTTTGATTTCTTCTTCTGGGATTTCTTCCTTATGGCGAAGAATCGTGTTAAAGAAGAGCATATTGTAAAGACTGTTAAAAGCATTTTTGAAACAGAACTATTCAAAAACACATTAAAAGCAAAAGAAAGATATGGAATTAAATTGTTAGAAATAACAGATAATAAAATTGAAACATTTGTAAAATTAGCATATAACTCATTCAAGGATATAAAGACTTATAACAAAAGATTGTCTATGTACAGAGTTTTCTTAGGATATCTTGGAAAGTTGTTCTATGAAATAACAGATAATGTTAATGTCAATGATATTCTTGCAAGTTCTTATGTTGATTTTATTAAGCAAACATCAGCTGAAGGAATTTATTCTAACAATTTGTTTAGTATGTATGATAATAAAGCAAGCAATTGTGCTAAAATTGATTTATTTGAAAAAAATATATCAGGTTGGTTTAGTTCTCAAATCGCATAACAAGATTTTGTAAAATTGATTAGGGGAATATAATGATATCGAATGAAAGACTAGAGGTATTAAAAAGAATTCAAGATTGCGAGGAAAATGGATTTTTCAATGATGATGTTGAAAACGATCCACCCGCAAAGGTGTTAATGCCTGATCAGGCTGATTATTTAAGAAAAAGATGGCGAAATAAATTCGCCAGATTTTTTGTAACTCGTGTTGCAGACAAGGCGATTAATGGATTGATTGAACAAAATCAAATAATCATTAAAGATGTTATTGGGAAAGAAAATCTCAGGGGGATAGAAGGTTCAGCATTCATCACAAGCAATCACTTCCATGTGTTTGAAAATATGGCATTATATAAAGTGTTTAAAGATTTTGCTCCAAAAAAAGATTTCTATAGGGTAATCAGAGAGGGGAATTTTACAGCACCTCCGAAGGAATTTGCAATGTTCTTAAGGCATTGTAACACGTTGCCAATCAGCAGTCATCCAGCAACAATGAAAAAGTTTATTCAGGCAATTGATGTTTTGTCTCAAAAGAATAAATACATTTTAATTTATCCTGAGCAATCTATGTGGTGGAATTATAAGAAACCACGACCATTCAAAGATGGTGCATTCAGATTTGCTTGCAAAAATAATGTGCCAATTATTCCATGCTTTATAACTATGAATGATAGCAAAGATCACATGGATAAAGATGGGGCACCGGTTCAAGAATACACAATTCACATTAACAAACCTATTTATAAAGATGACTCATTGTCTTTCAAAGATGCGGTTAAAAAAATGAAAGAAACGAACTTTGAAATTTGTAAAGAAATTTATGAAAGAGTGTATGGTGTTCCATTAACTTATTTAACTAAGGAGAAAATTTAATGATTTCAATCATAATATTTATTGCCGGTGTTTTGGTTTCATGTATATGTAGTCTTGCCAAGTTTTTAGATTCAATGAGTTGGTGGCTGATTTTAATTATTGTTATAAGCTCTGTTGTTGGAATGATATTGATAAATGGCGTGGTTGCAATAGTTTGCAGTAAATTAATTCCTAACAAATGTTTCCATCCGGAAAAAAAGTTTTATATGCCAACAAAAAAAGAATGTAAATTCTATGAAAAAATCGGTATAAAAAAATGGAAAGACAGAACCTTAGAAATGGGATTTCTAAATGGATTTCCGAAAGATAAGGTTGTAAATTCTCCTGAATATATTGAAAGATTTATTCTTGAGGATATGAAAGGGTATCTAACTCATTTTGTGAGTTTGTTTGCAAGCGTACTAGCAATATTTATTTTGCCTATGAAATTTTGGCTAACAGTCTCAATTCCAGTTATTGTGACGAGTTTGATTTTAAACATAATACCAATGATGATTTTGCGTTATAATATGCCAAGATTAAAAACCATGCTAAAATTTAGTTTAAGAAATGTTAAAAAGTAATTTGGGTGGCGGAATGTCTTTAATATAAGAACACCGAGAGGTGTTTTTTTGTTGCTATATATTTCTCATAAAAATAAAATGTCGGTAGATTTGTTTGAAAATTATGTCGAAATATGCTAATATAACAATATGGAAGGAATTAAGGAAGAAGTAAAATTAATAAAAACAAAACAAAAACGTAAAGGCTACTTTGAATTTATGAAAAAGATAATGAAGGTTAAATATAAAAAACCTCGTTTTATCTTTCTTGGTGAAGAAATCACAAATTCATCTGTAATTTTAAGTAACCATGAAGGTACAGATGCTCCTATGGCTCTAGAAATTTATTTACCAAGACCTGTTAGGTTCTGGGGCGCTTATGAGATGAATTCTGGACTTGTTAAAATGTATAAGTATCAATCACGAGTTTACTATCATGAGAAAAAACATTGGAATCTATTTCTTGCAAGGCTTTTCTGCTTGATTGCAAGTCCACTAACCAATTTATTTTATAGTGGTTTAGATTTGATTTCAACTTATAGGGACGGAAGATTTATTAAAACAATCCGTGAAACAATTGAAGCATTGAAAGATGGTGACAATATTGTTATCTTCCCTGAAGATTCTGAAAAAGGATATTTGGCAGAGCTTGAAGGCTTTCATGCTGGCTTTGTTTTGCTTGGCGAACAATGCTTAAAATCAGGAATTGATATCTCAATTCACGTATCATATTTTAGAAAAGCAGAGAACACATATGTTTTCGATGCTCCTGTAAAATATTCAGATCTTAAAGAAAAATATAAAACAAGAGAAGAAATTTCTCGTCAACTTTGCTTGCGTTGCAATGAACTTGGCAAAATGGATATTTCACAATATTGTAAATCTGAAGAAACAAAATAAAACATATATTTATTGAAAAAAACCGGTTAATTTTAACCGGTTTTTTAATGTTTTAATAAACAATTAATAAAACGAAACAATGAATTACACACTGAGTTGTTATTAGCAGGTTAACTCTTCTTCTTTTTCTTGTATGGCAAGTCGCGTGTTTATGAGATTTAACTTAAATTTATTTTTTATAATTTCATATTGTTTTTCTGAAATTTCAAACTTTTCATCTGAATTATGGAATGTTTTTGCATCCACAAAGCCCAAAGCAAATGCAGCACTCATATCAATGAATTTATAATGGTCATAGTAATAAATATTGCAAGTTTGCTTGTCTATTGGTGGCAATTCCACATATTCAATCTCAATATCCACAGGACCTTTACTTGATTTGATAGATTCAATTATTCCATCAGTGATTTCATATTTAATTTCTCTATCAATTAAAACGTGTCGCACATTTTTTCTTATTAATTGTAATTCTTCTGCAGATTCTTGATCAATGAATTTTGTTTTGCTTTCATGAACAATATAAACTTTTAATATTTTTTTAGTTTTTACCATTAGTTGATTTTTAGTTTCTGTTTTTGTTTCATTGCTGTTTTGCAAATTCATTTTAGCAATGCTTAAAATCGCATTTTGTGGAGGAGTTATAGACAACCTTCCTCCAAATCTATTATTTTTTATCATTGTTTTTTGCTTTAACATAAATTACATTCCTTTGAAATAATTATATAACATTAAAATTTTCAAGTCAACTGCTTATAAGTGTATACGCCCACAATTTAAAATGGTTTCCGCAAAACAAATGTTTTCAAATGAAAGAGAAGTGGCAGATAAGAGTGTTGTTGAATAAAAAATAACTCGACTAAAAATCGAGTTGCTACGATTGCGCTTATGGGTGACTGCGTTAAGAAACATGCCACAATTGGCATAGTTTAGCACAACACGGGAGTGCTCTAGCACGACCTGTGAATCCCTTGCAAAAGAAAAAAACCACTATTTAACAAAAGGGCTCTCATAGAAGTATACGTAGTGCTTCGTATTGGAAAGAGGAGCATTAGATTAAATGCGCTAAATTGCGATAAAAAATCGCAATTAGCCAAAAGCTAAATGCGACGTCTTGGCGCAGAGTTAGGGATTCGAACCCCAGGATGCTGTTAACATCAACGGTTTTCAAGACCGCCGCTTTCGACCGCTCAGCCAACTCTGCATACCGATTACTTAATTAATATAGCATATTAATTTTATTTTGGCAAGTGTTTATTATAAATTTTTTCCAATAATCAAATTTTTTTTTGTTTTTATAACAAATTAATAAAAATTAGGTTATAATTTTTTTTGACAATTAATATATTTAATTGATAAAATAAATGTAATGGAAAAAAGTATTTATGTGATATTAAGTCAAACAGGAACTATGTTCTCACGAGCATTAAAATTTTTCACTCATGCCGAATATAATCATGCATCAATTTCTTTAAGCTCAACCTTAGATAAAATGTATTCATTTGGAAGACTAAATCCATATAACCCTTTCATTGGTGGTTTTGTTGAAGAAGGAAAAAGTAAGGGTACATTTGGGCGTTTTTATAAAACACAAGCGATGGTGCTAGAATTTAAAGTTGGCGAAGAAAAGTATAATGCAATTCAATATTTTATTGACTATTTCAAAAAAAATAGCCAAGATTTTCATTATAACTATTTAGGCATTTTATTTGGTTGTTTCAAAAAGCATCACACAAGTAGCAATCGTTTTTATTGCTCAGAGTTTGTTAAAACCTGTTTGGAAACATTTGAGATAGAAAATGCGAAAGATTTACCTGATGTAATAAAACCAATAGACTTTTTGAAACTTGATAATAAAAACATTGTTTATCAAGGTATTCTTAAAAATTATTATAGTATATAAAAAAAGACGCTCATGCGTCTTTTTTGTTTTAAAATTATTTCTTTTTAGAATCAACCTTAAACATGTGACTTGCAAGGTCAAGGCATTTGTTGCTGTAACCCCATTCATTGTCATACCAAGCAACGAGCTTAACAAATGTTGGGCTCATCATAATTCCCGCTTTTTCATCAAAAATACAAGTGTGGGCATCACCAATAAAATCACTTGAAACAACTGGTTGATCAGTGTAGCCTAAAACGTTAGGAATGACATCTTTTGAATATTTTCTGATTGTTTTGCAAATATGTTCATATGTTGTTGGTTTTTTAAGTTTAACAGTAAAGTCAACAACACTAACGTTAATTGTTGGAACTCTAAAACTCATACCAGTAAGTTTTCCTTTAAGATGAGGAAGAACCTCACCAACTGCTTTTGCTGCACCTGTTGAACTTGGAATTATGTTTGCGCTTGCAGCACGTCCGCCTCGCCAATCCTTTTTTGAAATTCCATCAACAGTGAGTTGAGTTGCAGTTGTTGAGTGGATTGTGCTCATCAAACCTTCTTCAACGCCATAAACATCATCAATAACTTTAACAAGTGGAGCAAGACAGTTTGTCGTGCAGCTTGCATTTGAAACAACAGTCATATCTGAAGTGTATTGATCTTCGTTAACACCGCAAACAAAGGTTGGACATTCTTTTCCTGGTGCACTAATAATAACCTTTTTTGCACCACCTTTAAGATGTCTTTCTGCTTCGGATGCCTTTGTGAATTTTCCTGTGCAATCAATAACGTAATCAACACCAACAGATTTCCAATCAATGTTTTCAGGTTCTTTTTCCATAAAGAATGCAACAGGTTTTCTGTTGAGTTTAAGTTTTCCATCAGCTGTTTCTTTTAGTTCGCTGTTGGCTCTTCCGTGAACTGTGTCATACTTATAAAGATAACACGCATAATCTGGAGTTAAAAATGGATCATTTACCGCAACAATTTCAACATCTTCACGACCAACGCTTGCGCGCATGATTAAACGACCAATTCTGCCAAATCCATTGAGTCCAATTTTAGCTTTTGCCATATAATATCCCCCTTAAAAATGTATACGAATATTCTATAATTTTAATAAAGCAATGTCAAATATATTAATAAAACATATTTTAAATTTTTATCATATGGAAAATATTTAAACATGATAACCAAAATTTTATTTTTTTGTTTACTATTCGCTATATATAATATAACCATTTTCATTTTTTTTAAGTTCAAAAAATCGTCAAAATTAAACTATCAAAATTTTCCTACCTTAACATTAAAAAAGAATGGCATATTTTTCACATCAAAACAAACACATAGATTAAAAATAATCAATGGCAAATATATGTTGGCAAACAAAATATTATATTTGAATTTATCAAATAAACTTGTGGTTATTTCGAACATTAAGGACATAAAAATTTTTGAAGGATATTTATATTTCACAGCTCTTGGAGAAGTTGAAATTACTGTTGACAATATGAATATTTATAGATATTTTGCACTCAAAGTGAATTCAAGTCAATTTGATTTTAATGCCATTAAACAAAAAGCCATTAAAGATTATATTAATAACAATTTTGATATAAATTTATCTAAAAACATGAAAAAATATATTAAAATAATTGAAGAAGTGTTAAATATTCATATATATCGAGAAAAAATTGTGATAAAGTCGAATAAATTTAGATTAAAATTTCAGTTGATTTATAAACTTAATAATAAAATAAAACGTATCATTGTTAATTAAACACTTGAAAAAATTTTTCAATTTGGTATAATGTTAGTATGAATGAAACATATGAGGATATTAATATTAATTCAACGCCGTTAGCAGAGAAAATGAGGGCTAGAAAAATTGAAGAATTTATAGGCCAAAAACATATTGTTGGTGTTGATAGTTTAATAAGGCGTGCCTTAAAAGTTAATCGCTTGGGTAGTTGTATTTTTTATGGACCACCTGGGGTGGGTAAAACTACTTTAGCATTTATTATTGCTCAGTCTTTAGACCTTGAATATGTGAAATTAAATGCGGTTTCAAGTGGTGTTGCAGAGGCAAAAAAAGTGATTGAAAAAGCAAAGCAAAATTTTGATTTCACAGGCAAGTCTACCATGTTAATTTTGGATGAATGTCATAGATGGAGCAAAGCGCAAAGTGATTGTGTTTTAGAGGCTGTTGAGAGAGGTTATATAACATTTATTGGAACAACAACAGAGAATCCACATGTGAGTATGACCCCCGCAATTGTTAGCAGATGTAGATTGTTTAAATTTAAACCATTAGAGCCGGAAGATATTAAAGATGCATTAATTATGGCTGTTAAAGATGGAGAGCGAGGATTTGGCAGGCTGAAGGTTAAATTGGAAATTGATGCACTAAATAGAATTGCAATGTTTTGTCAGGGGGATTTGCGTTCGGCGTATAATGCTTTGGAACTTGCGGTGTCAACAACTCCACCTAATAAAGACGGAGTTATAGTTATAGATAATGTTGTTGCAAGTCAATGTATTCAACAGCCAGTAATTTCTGTTGATGAAAACATATATTATGATATGCTTAGTGCATTTTGTAAAAGTTTAAGAGGAAGCGATAGTGATGCAGCGCTTTATTGGTCTCAAAGATTGATTGCCGCAGGTTGTGATCCATTGTTGATTTGTCGCAGACTTATTGCTCATGCAAGTGAAGATGTTGGAATGGCTGACAGCAATGCCGCTCTTATGGCGATGGTTGCAATGAATGCTGTTAAAAATTTGGGAATTCCAGAAGGTAATATTCCTCTTAGTCATGCAATAATTTACGTTTGTGAAGCTGAGAAGTCTAATAGTGTTATTGAGGCAATGAATGCAGCTCGTCATGATGCAGAATTTAATCCGGATGATAAAATCCCAGAACATTTAAAGAATTATCATTATGAAGAAAGAGATATTCCTGAGTATAAATATCCTCATAACTACGGTGGCTATGTTAAACAGCAGTATCTTCCAAACAAGCTGAAAGATAAGGTGTATTACAAACCATCAAACAATGGTAGGGAAAAGGGATTAATTAAGAAAAAAGATAGATTTAAGTAAAAAAAATATTGAAAAACATTTGCGATTTTGGGTGCTTTTCAATTATAATCAAATTGATATTAACAAGTGTGATTGTTAAATATCTTAGATAAAACTAAAATTTTTAAACAAGGAGAAAATTATGGAATTAAAAGGTAGTCAAACTGAAAAGAACTTGTGGGAAGCTTTTGCAGGAGAAAGCCAAGCAAGAAATAAATATACATATTATGCTAGCAAAGCAAAAAAAGATGGATATGAACAAATTTCGGCATTATTCACAAAAACTGCAGACAATGAAAAAGAACATGCAAAAATGTGGTTTAAACTTTTGCATGGCGGTTCTATCCCTTCAACAATCGAAAACTTAAAAGATGCTGCTGCTGGAGAAAATTATGAGTGGACAGACATGTATGCTCGTTTTGCTAAAACTGCAAGAGAAGAAGGTTTTGAAGATATTGCAAGAATGTTTGAAGGCGTTGCAAAAATTGAAGCTGAACACGAAGCAAGATATAAAGCATTGTTGGATAACGTTCAAAACAAAAAATGCTTTATTAAAAAAGAAGTTCAAGTTTGGGAATGTAGAAATTGTGGACATAAACATGTTGGAAAATCTGCTCCAGAAGTTTGCCCTGTTTGTGATCATCCTCAAGCATACTTTGAAGTTGAAGCGAAGAATTATTAATAACAACAAAAAACACATCAATTTGATGTGTTTTTTTTATTAAACAGAGTAAGAATCATCATCAACTAAATCGCCAAATGTATCTAAACAATAGCTGTATAATTCTTTAACCTTTCCAGATGTCGAGAACCCTGAAGTTTTGTCAGCTTCCCATTCAGTTAATTTTCTTTTAAGAGCTTTAATTGTTGAGTTGTTAAAACCTTGGTTTTTAATTTTTTCGATATATTCATCTTGTTCTAAAAGATCAGAGATAAGTTCTAAAGCGGCAACAATTTCTTTTTGTACCTTTTTAATTTTTGCAACTTCTAAAATTGTTCCGTCTTCGTATGTAATAATATATTTATTTTTGGCACTCCTAATTGTTGAAATTGTTCCAGGTAGAATATCTTTTGTATCCATAGTGACTTTTTTGCCATTGTCAAGAGTTAAAGTTAATGTGCTTTTAACCTCATCAACAACTTGATCAACAACAGTGCGTTCAACTGGTTCAAATCTTGGACCAGCTGGTGCAATTAAATGAACTTCTTCTTCTACAGAATGAGCATGAAGTTTTAATGCACTTGTTAAGAAATGAGGCTCAGTCATGAGCATTTCATATGCCAAATCCTTAACAGCTTCAGTATCCTTGATTTTAGATTTTGCATATCTTAATAAGAATTTTTCATTACTTCTGTCTGGAGCTATTTCCATTACGCTGTCATATGCAATTTTAATTTTAGCGTAGATATCAACGTTTTCAATTAAGTGTTTTTCAGTTGCTTTCTTTGCTGTTGTCAATTCCTTAATTTTACTTTTTGTCATATCCTCTAAGATGAATGTTTCAATGTTTGCTAACAATTCATAAATAGGGAAAGTTGCCTCAGTTTTAAATTGTGTTACAATTTCTTCAAGGGTGCAATCTTCATGTTCTTCTAAGAATTTACCAATATCAATAGGGCATAACTCAACCAACTCACTAAAGTTGTGATCAGTTAACATTGTTTTAACTTTGCGATCTTTTACACTTTTTGAAGGATTTGTTTCAACGATTTTTTTATATCCATTAAATAGATCTTCAACTGTTTCGTCTGAATAATTTTCAATTCTGTTATATAACTTTGCCAACTCAATTGTTAGAGCTTGAATTTCATGAACTCTATTTCTGTTAAATATTTCCATAACAAAACGAGTTGCTTTGTCTGATTCTAAGATAATATCTTGTTTTTTACTAATTGTTTTTAGTAACTTTGCACTAGGAGTTCCTTCAAGTGATGATTTTCTGTAAGCATCCAAGTTTTTCTCTAAAACTCTAAAATAAGTTCTAGTAATAAGATTTTTACCACCAATAACACCCACTGTTGCTGCAGCACCCATCACTGCAAAAGATGAAGATAGAGCAGCGTTTGTGAGTCCTGGAGTTCCAGAAACTGGTATAAATCCCAAATATTCACTTCCGCCAACCATGCCAGAATTCATAACATCAGTATAAGCAACGGCAATGGCTGTTGTGGTGATTGCCAACGGAATAACAACTTTTTTGATTGCAAAATTCAATTTGTCGTGTTCACGTCTCATTTTAAATTGTTTTTTATCAAATGTTAATGTTGAAGTCTTTTTGGTTAAATAATCATACAAATCTTCAGCATAAACTAATGAAATTCCTTTAGAAGATAAAAATAATTTAAAATTTTCATAAGATGGAGCTGTTATAGTTGAGATTTTTCTTTGTAATTCATTTTGTTTAGCTTTAAGTGTAGTTGTTCTGCCGTGAGCTTCAGCCCTTTTTCTTGTGTGGTCTAAAGCGATAGTGGCATGAGAAGCTTCAGATTTTAGTTTTTCAATTTTCGCATTAATTTTTTTTGTTAACTCAGAAATTTTAGTTTCTGAAAATTCTTGTAACAACTCATGAATGAGACTTAAATTTTCATTCATGAAACTATCATGTTGATCACGAACACATATGAGTTCTTTCTGTTCTTCTTCAGATAAAACTCTTGTTTTTGATTTCTTTTCTAATTCTAAATAACGACTATAATTGTTAATAATTGCATTTAACAAATAAACAGCATTTTTATATTTTTCAATTAAAAGATGAATTTCTTCAGTGCTTTTTCCACTAGTGATAGATTGAGAATATTTGATGTCATTATCTAGAGATCTAATTTCAGCTTCAAGACTTTTGATTTCATTTAATGCTATATCTAATTGAGTTTTCTCTGATGTATATCTTGCAGGGTCTGAAAGAAAAGCATTGAAAGAAGACTTCAATTCGTCAATAGAGTAAAGTACGTTTTTATTTTTAGTTGCCATAAGTGCCCCTCCTAATTTTATTGGAATTAACTCCAATTCGCTTAATTTCTTAATCGAATTATAATACACACTTATGGGTTTGTCAATACCCATTTTTTAAAAAAAACGGGTGTTAAACCCGGTTTTTCTTATCAATTTTCTTATTATTTAGTTAAAAAAGTTGTTTTTTATTACAAGTTTGATAGATTATTTTCTTTTTGTGGAAGAAATTGAAACGGAGATATGTTTTAACATTAGAGATAAAACTTCATCAACATTAAGGTTGGTTGAATCAATGGTTATTGCATTTTTTGGAATAACCAAAGGCGCAAACTCACGTGTTTTGTCGATATGATCGCGTTCTATTAATTGTTCTTCAATTTCAATCAGAGTTGTGTTTGGATTCTTTTCTCGTTCTTCCAAATATCTTCTTCTTGCTCGTTCCTTAATTGAGCAGTCGAGATAAAATTTTATTTCTGCTTTTGGAAAAACATGACTTCCAACATCTCTACCTTCAACAACCACATTGTTGTTAGAACAAAACTCTCGTTGACATTCATCAATCAAATCTCTGCAAAATTTATTTTTTGCAATGTAAGGAACTAAAGTGCTTATATGATTTCTTCTCAAATTAGGAGTGTAGTCAATTCCATTTATATAAACATGTTGAGAGCCCTCGATCATTCGAACTTTCAAGTCAAAACTTGTAAATTCGGAAAGTGGAGAAATGTTTTCAATATCAATTCCTAGTTCATAAAAATGCGCTGTTATAGCACGATAAAGAGAACCAGAATTGAAATGAATAAAACTTAATTTTTGAGCAAGAAGTTCAGCTATGGTAGATTTACCACTTCCAGCAGGTCCATCAATTGTAATAATCATAAACTATATTTTCCCTTTTTTCCTAATTCACGTTCAATTCTAATAAGTTGATTGTATTTTGCAACACGATCTGTTCTGCAAATTGATCCGGTTTTTATTTGTCCTGCATCAACAGCAACGGCAAGATCTGCAATAAAAGTATCTTCACTTTCGCCAGAGCGGTGTGAGATAACGGTGTTATAACCATTTTCTTTTGCAAGGAGAATTGTTTCAAGAGTTTCAGAAAGAGTTCCTATTTGATTAAGTTTAATCAAAATTGCATTTGCAACTCCTTTTTCAATTCCTTCTTTGAGAATTTTAGGATTTGTCACAAACACGTCATCACCAACTATTTGGATTTTGTTTCCAAGTTTTTTGGTCATTTTTACCCAACCCGCCCAATCGTTCTCACCGAGAGGATCTTCAATTGAGACAATGGGAAATCTTTTAACAAGAGAAGAGTACCAATCAATCATTTGAGTTGAAGTGAAACTTCCAGCTTTGCTTTTTGTTAATTCATATTTTTTTGTTTTTGGATTATAGAACTCACTTGCCGCAACGTCCATTGCAATAGCAATGTCTTTCCCTGGAATGTAGTTTGCATTTGTGATCGCTTCAACAATGGCTTCAAGCGGTTCTTCATTGTTTTTAAAGTTTGGAGCAAATCCACCTTCATCTCCAACTCCCGTTGAATATTTTTTCTTTTTTATGATTTTCTTTAATTCAACAAAAGTTTCACTTGCCATTTGAACGGCGTGCATAAATGATTTTGCACCGATTGGCATAATCATATATTCTTGAAAGTCAACATTTGAATCGGCATGAGCGCCACCATTAATTACGTTCATCATTGGAACAGGAAGTTTTGTTCCCAAACCAAGAGATTTATACAAAGATTTTTTCTTTGAAATTGCATTTGCTTTGGCGCATGCAAGAGAAACAGAAAGTAGTGCATTTGCACCCAAATTTGTTTTGAATTCAGTTCCATCTAGTTTGAGCATAATTTCATCAATTTCTTTTTGCTTGCAAACGTTTTTACCAATAAGTTTTGGTGCAATAATTTTGTTAACATTTTCACATGCTTTTGAAACACCTTTCCCATGGAATCGAGTTCCGCCATCTCTAAGTTCTAATGCTTCGCGTTCGCCGGTTGATGCACCACTTGGAACAATTGCTGTTGCTTTGGTTCCATCTTCCAAAGTTACGCAACATTCAACAGTTGGATTCCCTCTGCTGTCGATCACTTCGTATGCAACAATACTTTTAATTTTTGACATAAAATTCTCCTTTATCTATTGTTAATATTATTTTATCATATTAGAAAAAAATTACAAACTATTTTTAGATAAGGAAACAAAATTAAAAATATTAAAAATTCAAAAAAATAGCATAAAATACTATATTTAATGCTAAAAAATAAGTTAAAATATCAACATTTTTTATTTTTAATTGAAATTTTTATATATTCAAACATATTTCTTTAGAACTTTTCAGGTTGATTTTGTTGTTTTATTTTTTAAGATTTTATTGATTTGACTTTTTTTTGATTAAGGCATATAATCTTGTTATGGAAATATTTGGTTTAAAGTTAAAGAACAAGAAAAATGCAAACATATTCATATGTTCAACCGATGTGGGTGAATTTGAGTTGCATAGTGATATTATTGTAAAAAGTGCGATTAAAATTGGTGAGGTTGATGAGGATAAATTTTATCAAGCAAATCAAGAAAGTTCAGATTTAATTGCATTTAATTTGGCGGTTAAATATGTTGGATCAAGACTTAAAACTGAACAGCAAATTAAAGATTATTTATATAGAAAAGAATATCACAAACTAACGGTTGATTCTGTGATTCAAAAGATGAAAGAATATAAAATTATTGATGATAAAAACTTTGCTGAAAGCTATGCGAAAAGCAACCAAAATTTTAGCAAAAACAAACTCAAACAAAAACTTTTTGCGAGTGGTGTTAAATCTCAAATTGTTGATGAAAGTTTAAGTGATATTGATGATCTATCAAGTTGTAAAAAAAATGCAGAAAAATATCTTCGCAATAAAGTTGTTGAAAAACAAACAATTGAAAAACTTATTAGAAGATTACAGTATATGGGTTACACTTGGGACACCATCAAATCCACATTGGACTATCTAAAATGTGAACTTGAAGAATGATAAAAATTTGACAAAAATTTTCAAAAATGCTATAAAAGTTGCGAAAATTCATAACATTTTATTAAAAAATTAAAAAATAAAGGGAAAAATATAATGATTGGGATTGATATTGAAAAAATTGAAAGATTTGAAGAATGGACTGAAGAAGGTTTAAAACGAATTTTTAGTGAAAAAGAAATTGAATATGCAAGTAAGTTTGAAAATAAGTTGGAACATTTTTGCGGATTTTTTTGTGTTAAAGAAGCTTTTGTTAAAGCTCTTGATGACGATGAACTTTCGTATAGAGAAATTGAAGTTTTGCACAACGAAAATGGAAAGCCATATATTAATCAAACTCGATACATAAATTCAATTTTAAAAGAACATTTCAAATCAAGAATTGAAATAAGTATTAGTCATTGCAAAGAATACGCAACAGCTGTTGTTTTGGTGGAATAGGAGAAGTTGAGTTATGTCGTATAATAAAAAACTTATTAATAGAAATAATTTATTTTCGGAGATATTTTTTTTAATATCAATAAAAGAATGGAAAAAAAGACCTGATGCAAGTTTTACAAGAGTAATGCGTGATACTTATAAGTATATTACTCAAGAAAATTCTCAAAATT
Organism: Candidatus Onthoplasma sp.; assembly: GCA_045614345.1. Classification (GTDB taxonomy): domain Bacteria; phylum Bacillota; class Clostridia; order Christensenellales; family UBA1242; genus Onthoplasma. The sequence continues at coordinate 13,876 of JAZLCR010000036.1, read as the reverse complement.
TTGATAGTAGAAAATTGTTTAATGCAACACTTGAGAATATATCTATTTCAATAGCTATGCAAATGGCCTGTTATGTATATGAGTGGGTTAATAGATCGGGGTTGGATGAAAGTTCTAAAAATTTGAAAAATGAATTTAAGAATTTAAAAACAAAAATTGATGTAGATGGTATAGAAAAAACAACGAATGCAAAGTTTTTGTTTAAAATAATAAGGGATGCTTTTGCACACAACGATGACAATGAGGTAATTTCTAATTGGTCATTTGATGATTGTGGGTTAATATCTATTAATTCAAAAATTGGACGAGGTGAGAATCGTCATAATATAAAAATGAACTATGAAGATCTGGTTAAACTTATAGATATGTACTTTAAAAATATGACAGATATAAAAATAAATACTTCGGAAATATATGTCAATGGAAATAGTTTGTGGAATATATGGCAAAATAATAAATTAAAAGCAAAAGATATCAAAAAATATATTAAACAATATAAACTTGATACGGATCAGTTGATAGAATTGGATGATCATCAAATAAACGCTCTTTTAGTTTTTTTTGAAAAATATTTTAATAAAGAACTAAAAGAAGCTCCTTTTAACTCTGATTTTTTGGCAAACATATTTCCTGATATTTATGACTTGGTAAGAGTTGTTGAAGATTTGAGATATTTATCATACAGTATAGGTGCTTTAAGTAAAAATTATTATAATTATTACTCTTGGATTAGCGAAATTGTTAAAGAGCATTCATCTATTTGTAAAGATTTTTATTCAAACCAATATCTATTGCATATGTTAAATACACAAAAAATTGATTCGTTGATTACTGCCAACATTCTTTTTCACTTATTTTCATTTTGCTCAATAGAAAAAATATCATCATTGTTTAATGAGGATGTTGAAAAAATTAAAAGAATTCGCAATTCACTTCTTCATGGTAATTACTATTACAATAACCAGGGGGAATTTGAATTTTATGATGGTATAAACAAAGAAAGTTTACAACACATTGCAACAGTTTCTTTAAGTATGTGTGCAGAAGTTGCATTTAAGATTTCATTAGAAGATGATAATAACTTGAATATAAGCAATTAAAAACATCTAGCAAAATGCTAGATGTTTTTGTTATCTTTTAAGTTTGATTGTGATTTCTTCTTCGCCAATTTCAATTGTTTCAGAATATTCTGGATTATTGAGAGTTGTGATATTTCTAGCAAGAAGTTCGGATTTAATCTTATCTTCAAATTTTGTAATGATTTCGTTCAATTCGGCAGATTGAGTTAACAATTCAATATCAATTCTATCTTCAACATTGAAGTTTGCACTCTTTCTCATAACTTGAATTGAACGAATAAGTTCACGAGATAAACCCTCGAGCATAAGTTCACGGTCAAGAGTTATATCAAGAACAACAGTTAAGTTATTTTCTGTTGAAACAACAAATTCTTCTTTTGCTTTTGTTTGAATAACAAATAACTCGCTTGACAATCCTTTAAATTCTTTAACATCAACGCATCCGGCTTTGTAACCAGCAACATAATCAGCCATTTCGTCATCAGTTGCATTTACAAGATAATTCTTAACTTTTTGAACGTCACCTTTAAGAACTGCGCCAGCTTTACGGAAATCAAGATTTAAGAATTCAATGTTAAATTTTGAATTATCATGTTCTATAACAACGTTTTTAATGTTGAGTTCGCTTTCAATAATATCACGATATAGTTCAACAGCTTTTGCAACATCTTCATTTCCGTTGATAAACATTGTTTTAAGAGGTTGTTTAACTTTAATTTGATTTTCATTTCTAAGTTTGCTTGCCATTGTGAAGATTTCACGAACATAGTCTGTTAACTTTGTGTAGCCTAAATTTTCAACTTTAAACTCTGCAATTGTGTAAGGATGGAGAGCCACACTTTCTTCTGCGTTTTTGTCAATAGGTTTAACTGCATTTTGCCACAAATATTCACTAATGAAAGGAATAATTGGGAACATTGCCATTGAAATATTTTTCAAAGCATAATGCAAGCAGAAATATGCGTTCATTGTGTCAAGGTTATCTTCGCTCTTATAAAAACGTCTACGATTGTTTCTGATATACCAGTTTGTCAACTCATCAACAAGCACTTCGAAGTCTTTAGCAACTCCACCGAAATCTTGGTGAGAATAACAATTATGAGCATTTGCTGTGAATTCGTTAACTCGATTGATTAGCCATTTATCCATAAAGGTTAAATCATCTTCGTTTGGAGTGTGGTTAGTTAAATCTGGATTGTCAATGCAAGCATAGGTGTTGAAGAAGATATATGCATTCCATAATCCCAACAATTTACGTTTAACTTCATCACAAGTATCTCGACCAAATTTAACATCGTTAATAAGTGGTGTTGCAACAAAGTTATAACGAATGATATCAGCTCCAATTTCTTCAAATGCTGTGTCAAGAGGAATGTTGTTAGGGCTAGATTTTGATAATTTCTTTCCGTCTTGAGCAAGGAGCATTGGAGTACATCCAATTTTCTTATAAGGTGCTTTTCCTGTTAAAACAACACTCATAACAAGAAGAGAGTAGAACCAAAGTCTAACTTGTTCTTTTCCTTCAATAACACATTCGATAGGGAAGTTCTTTTCAAAGAATTCTTTATCTGTGAAATATTTTTTAGTGCTGAATGGAGTTATTCCAGCATCAAGCCAGCAGTCACCAACCTCTTTAATTCTTTCAACTTTGTTTGAACAATGTGGACAAGTGATTTTAATGTTATCAATATATGGTCTGTGAATGTGTGGCATTGATTCAACTTCTTCTTTGCTTGACAATTCTTTTAATTCATTAAGAGAGCCAACAACTGTAACTTTTCCACATTCTTTACAAGGGTAGATTGGTAAACATACACCATAATAACGTGAACGGCTAATTGACCAGTCGCCCATGTTGTTTAGCCAGTCAAGCATACGTTTTTTCATGAATTCAGGACTAAATTCAACATTTTCAATCGCGTTGATTAATTCAGGACGAACTTCATCCATTTTAATAACCCATTGATTAATCAAACGGAAAACAAGTGGGTTTTTACATCTCCAGCAGTGAGGATATCTGTGGCTTATTTTGTGAGTATAATAAGTTTTTCCTCTTTCTTTCATTAAATCAAAGATGAAGTCGCGAGTTTCTTCGCTGTTTGCATTTTTGCCAGCAAGAACGCCAAATTCAGGGTAGAAGTAGCCCTCTTCATCAATAGGAATAATATTGTTAAGTCCTAAAGATTTTCCAAGTTCAAAGTCTTCAGCGCCACAACCCGGAGCAATATGAACAGCGCCAGAGCCATCGTCAGCTGAAACTTCATCCCAAGCAACGATTGTGTGTTCAAATTGTTGAGATTTAAATTCAGGGAAACATGTTTCATATGTTAAACCAATAAGTTCACTTCCTTTAATCGTTTTAATAACTTCAACAACATCATCTTTTAAAACTTTCATTGCGCTAGAGCAAACAATTATATTTCTTTCAGAAGATTTAACTTTAACAATGTTATAATCAAATTCAGGATTAACAGCAACGGCAACGTTTGAAGTTAATGTCCAAGGAGTGGTTGTCCAAACAAGCATATCGTTGTTGCTATTTTTAATAGGACATTTAAAGAAGATTGCAATATGAGTTACGTCTTTATATGCATCGCCATCACTCATTTCGTGTTCACTTAAGCTTGTTCCGCAGTGAGTGCACCATGGCATTGGGCGGTAAGAAAGACCAACCCAATTTTTTTCGTGACATTTTTTGAGGAAATGCCAAATTGCAGTTATGTTTTCATCGCTGTTGGTGTAGTAACTATCATCCCAATTCATCCATTGACCGAGGCGGATTGAACTTTGAGTTTGAGAGGCAGAATATTTATTAACAGTTTCCAAACATTTTTCCACAAAGTTTTCAATTCCGTAATTCTCAATATCTTTTTTTGTCTCAAATCCAAGTTCTTTTTCAACTCTGTTTTCAACAGGAAGACCATGACAATCAAAACCATTTTGGTAATGTTGGTCGCAACCACAAAGAGCAGAGAACTTGATCATTGCGTCTTTAAATGTTCTTCCGTAAGCGTGGTGAAGACCCATGTTATAGTTTGCTGTGATTGGGCCATCAAGAGTTGCAAAGTATTTTCCAGTTTTCTTGTTTTTTTCTTTTAACTTTTTAAAAGTGTTGTTTTGTTGCCAAAAATTAAGCATTTGATTTTCCATTTTAACGTAATTCAAACTTCCTTGTTCTTTTTTCATACAAACTCCTTATTTGTTTATTATTTCAGATGTTAAAACTTCTTTAGATTGAATGACATTCAATTTAAAAAATGTCAGCGTTTATGCTGACATCCAATTAGTTCTTTCCAGCAAAACGCATTCCTACAACTTAATCGGTAGAATAATGTAGCTAATAATCACGATTGCTAAAACGAAACTTAACATTGTCATTATTTTAACAAAACAAAATGATTTTGTCAATTGTTTATGTTAAATTTTCCAATCAATAGGTTTAAGGTTGTGCTCCATCAAAAAATTGTTACATTTGCTGAAGTGTTTACAGCCAAAGAATCCGTTATAAGCAGAGAATGGGCTTGGGTGGGCAGATTGTAAAACCAAATGGTTTGGATTGTCAAGAAATTTCAGAAATGATTTTGCGTGGTTTCCCCAAAGCATAAAAACAATTGGTTGATTTAGTTCGTTTAAGATTTTAACAATTTCAGTTGTGAAAGTGTGCCAAAGTTTGTTGCTATGACTGGCTGGTTGGTGTTCAATAACCGTAAGACTTGTGTTTAACAGCATCACACCTTGTTTTGCCCAAGGCGTTAAATCGGTTGAAGAACTCATTGTAAATCCCAAATCGTCGCTTATTTCTTTGCAAATATTCCTCAAACTTGGCTGAGGTGTTCCGTTATGGCATGAAAAAGCAAGTCCGTCCGCTTGGCCCATTGTGTGATAAGGGTCTTGACCAATAATAACAACTTTAACGTTGTTGGCTGGCACTAGATTTAGGGCATTAAAAACTTTTTCTTTTGGTGGGAAAATGGTTTTGGTTGAATATTCTTGCTCCAACCATGAAAATAATTCTCGTTTATATTCCTGACTGAAACGAGAAGAAAGTTTCTCGCTCCATGTTTTTTCTAATGTATAATTCATATAAAAATATTAACACGAATTTTTGAATTAAGCAAATAATTTTTGAAAACATAGTTATTTTGTTTGTTTTTGCTGTGTTTTTTGGTTAAAATAAAACAAATGAAGAAATTGGGGGTTAAAAGTTCAATATTTAAAATTGTTGGTTTGGTGATAAGCCTTGTTTTTGCATTTTTAATGGTTAGTTTATTCAATTTTGAAAGATCAAATGAAGATTTGTCTATTGATGCGATGGATTATATAACAATATCAAATTTGTCAGAGCTCCAAACATTTGCAAGTAATGTCAATTCTGGGAAGTATAATTCTGAGGGTGTCTATGCTTTTTTGCTTGCTGATGTTGATTGCCAGGGGCAAACAATTTCAATTGGAACAAAAACATATCCTTTCAAGGGAACATTTATGGGCGGAAATTTCACAATTTCAAACTTTAAAATTGGCTATTTGTATGATTATGACCCGACGTCTGATTATAATACAGATGTTGGCGGTTTGTTTAGACATATTCAAGGTGCATCAATTAACAATTTAAGAGTTTATAATTTTTCAGATTCAGGTAGCTCTGTTAAGTATAGATTATCTAACGTTGGAGGTTTGGTTGGGGCTGCAAGTGGCAATAACTCTATAGACAATTGTATTGTTGACACATTTTCTAGCACAAATAGTTCTCTTGTTAAATCCACCTCAGGCATAGTTGCTTCTGGTAGGGCAACAATTTCTAATTGTTTGGTAAAAAATGTTACTTGTGCTAATGATTTTTATGCTTTTGGGCCTGGAGCTTGGTCAAATAGTGCAACAACAAAATCATCTTGCAAAGATTCTATATACACAGGCTCAGCATCATCAAAGGGTTTTTCCCATGGGGGTTCGAATTCATTAAGTCATTCACAATCAGGTTGTTACGGCTCTGATGAAGGTGATAATTTTGTTAAAATAAGTTCAATAAGCGCCACTAAAGATACAGAGTGGTATTTTGCTCATGATTATAGTGCCTGGCCAATGTTAACATCTTTTATGTCGTGGAAAACAGTTACAATAAATGTTGTAAACGGCACGGCAGACAAAAACTCAATTGAAATTCCAAAAGATGCAACAAAAACATTTTCTTCAAGTAGTAATACAATACTCATTTATAGCCAACAAGTTATAGCTTCACCAACTTCTGCGGCATATCAATGTCTTGGTTGGACTTGTAATAGTGCTACATCTTACACATGCACATTTGAACTTAATGAGTTTGACATATACTTTAATTTAACCTCAAATGTTAATGCTTATTATTCAGTTAATGGTGGCTCTTTCACAAAAATAACAAGTTATTATAGTGTTAAGGTCACTAAAACGTTGGAAATAGAAATTGAATATGGCAATTATTCAAAACAAAACTCTTATTATGAATGTATATTTAAACTTAAAAACACAGCCGGACAAGATGTTATTGTTAAATATGAATTGAGTAGCAATAAATATTATATAAAGAATTACATTTATAAACTTAATGGTTCATCAACATTCATTGATGGAACAATTGATAAGTTAAAAGTTTATGATGAAATAAATTACAAAAAGGATTTTTCTGTTAAGCTGGAAAAGAAAACATACAGCATTCAAGTTGGCGAATAAAAATTTAAAAGCAAGTGATCAAACCTGCTTTAATTTTTTTGAAAGGATTTATTTTTTTAAAAATAAGTAATTTGTTGATTTAAAAAAATTTTTGTGTTAAAATAAAACAAATGAAGAAATTGGGGGTTAAAAGTTCAATATTTACACTTGTGGTTTTAATAAGCCTTATTTTTGCTATGATTTCATCGATATTTTTTAATTTTAGAAGCTCAAGAACAGAACGAGGAGTCGTTGAAGCTGCTGATTTAACAATTGAAACATTTGAGGGCTTTAAAAGTTTTATAAAATCTGTTAATGGTGGGAACAATTTTTCAGGCAAAACTGTTTTATTAGCCAAAGATATTAATTGTGATGGATATACCTTTTATCCTATAGGAACAAATGAAGAAAACTTATATACTTCGAAAGATGCCGTTGTTCCTTTTGCGGGGACATTTGATGGGGGCGGACATACTATAAGAAATTTTGATATTGAAGATGCATTTGCTCATTATTATGGGGGTGGAGCTGGAGAACTATATGGTTGTGGTTTTTTTGCTGCATTAGATAAAGGTGCAAGTGTTATAAATTTAAGATTATATAATTACCAAATTTATTCAACGCACACTGCGTATAGTCCGACATCTATGGCATATTCTGGTTCGTCAATAGGTGGTATTGCGGGATTTCTAGGCATGGATGGAAGTGGTAAGGCTCGTATAGAAAATTGCATAATTGAAAATTGTTATATTTTTTATGAATCAGAATTCGAAATTGTTGTTGCTGTTGGTGGTATTTTAGGTGGAAATCCGCATGTTGGGGCAGTAATTACAAACTGTTTAATAATCGATTTGACAATAGTTGGGCAAAGCGCTTTTGCTATTGAAAACGTAGGAGGAATTGTTGGGAATGACCCTTCAAGTGGGGACTCTATTGTTTCAGTTAGCGATTGTGTTGTTAATACAGACAATTGGTATTATGCAACGCTAACACCTTCCTCAGGTTGCACGGTAAATTATTTTACTTCACAAACTGCCACTGATTGCCATTCATCGGCAAATTCAACTTCTGGTTTAGGATGTTCGTCTGAAGGAGGCAGAAGTATAGCCAACACACCTTGGTATCATTATACTGGTTATAATGATGGTTGGCCAATGCTTAGATTGTTTATGGATTGGACTAAAATAGGCGTGAGATCTTATGATGAGTCGTTGGGAACGGTGTCAAAGTCATTTGTTGAAATTCCAACAGATTTAATGTCTGGGTTTGCATATAATCCAAAACAAAATCCATTAAACATTTATTCACAAACCGTTGAAGCGAAACCAACGTCTGGATATGAGTTTTCTAAATGGGCTATGATTATTGAAAATGATGGTTATGTTTTCATAGCATATTTTTCAAGAAGAGGGTATTATTTCACATTTAATAACATAGGATCATTTAGTCCACAATGTTCAACTTTTGAAACTGGAACAACAATAAAAGTTTATGCTGGTGATTCAGTGGAGGTTAAATGTGAGCACAGTAAAGATTACACAACAATAACAATTCAAATTGGTTCGAATTTGGTTGTTTATCAGATAACTGAAACTAAATATACAGTTAATAGTTATGGAACTGTGTGGTATCAACCAAGTGGTCAAGGAATGAGTTCATTCGAAATAAAAAATTTAAGCAGTTATTACAACTCTTTAACTTTAGGTAGCACTTACACGATAACACCAACGGTAAAATTAAAAACTTACACAGTATTACTTCCAACTTAAAAGCAACCAATTAGGGTTGCTTTTTTCTTTCAGGCTTGACAGTAGTTGACAAAAACAGATTAGATTTTATTTGCCTTTTTTATTAAAGTTGTTTATAATGCTGATAATGAAAAGTTACAATCCACCAGTGGACGGATTCTCAATATTGGGAGTGGAAATTAAGTTTTATGGCTTAATCATGGCTTTTTCTATGCTTATTGGTGTGTTTTTAGCATGCAGGTTAGCAAAAAAACGAGGAATTAAGAGCGATGATATCTATACGTTGGCATTAATTCTTTTGCCATGTTCTGTTGTTGGAGCGAGATTATATTATTGTTTCTTCTATGAATATGATTACACTTTTGGGGAATTATTTAACATTAAGCAGGGTGGACTTGCAATTTATGGCGGAGTGATTGGTGGAGTTGTTGGAATAATCATTTTTGCGCTAATAAAAAAAGATTGGAAAATTGTTTTTGAACTCATGGATATTTGTGCGCCTTGTTTAATTTTGGGGCAAGCGCTTGGTCGTTGGGGCAACTTCTTTAATCAAGAGGCATATGGCAATCTAGTAACAAATCAAAATTTGCAATGGTTTCCGTTTGCGGTTTGGATTGAAAATGAAAGCGCATGGTTTCAAGCAACATTCTTCTATGAAAGTTTGTGGAATTTAATTGGGTTTGGATTGTTAATGGTTGCTCATCATAAAACAAAGAAAACGGGAAGTGTCACCGGCGCATATCTAATTTGGTATGGCATTGGAAGAACTTGGATTGAAGGGTTGAGAAGCGATAGTTTGTACTTGGGGACAAGTGGAATTCGTGTTTCACAATTATTAAGCGTGTTAATTGTTCTTGTTGGTGTTGTTGTGATAGGTGTGAATATTTATAAATCATTTAAAGAGAGAAAGGAAAAAACAAATGGGTAAGAAATCAAAAATATTATACTATTCAGTTTTAATTGTGAATTTGGGGTGTTTTCTTTTAGATTTAATCCCAGGAATTAAGTTCACATTTTTCAGAATAAGTTTTGCAATTTCACTTGTTTTGATTGGTCTGTTGCTAATAGTAAGATCTGTTAAACTCAAATTAGATAGTAGTATGTTTATTGGTATAATATTGTTTTGGTTTGGTGTGTTTAATGCGTTGCAGTATTTTGCAATTGTGTTTAATTGGGAATGGCTCACAACACTAAGAATTGTGCCATATTACCTATTATCAATATCGTTTTCAAGTTTGGTGACGGGGTTATACTTTAAACACAAACTACAAATAAAGCTGTTTGTTTTGTTCTTAGGGTTTGGTGTAATCACTTTACTTTTCTCGTTAAACTTGTTAGGATTAAAATGGTATATTGGAATAATGATTGGTTGGTTTGTTGCATATTTCGTAACAAATTCTGTAATGTTTAAGAAAAGGAGAAGTTAATGGAAAAACGAGAAGATTCATCAAGAATTACGCAACTGGAATTACAAGTTAGAGAATTAAGAGCAGAAAACGCTCGTTTACGCGCTCAGGTTGATGAGTATAAAAATAAGGAACAAACAATTTCAAGCGCCATTATTGCAAGTATTGATCACGCCAACCAATTGGAAGCAAGCAGAAAAAAGTTGTATTCACTTGACATTCAAAGAAGTAGACTTATGTATCTTAGAATGGAACAAGTTATTAATGAATTATATCGAAGATATCCAGAACTTAAAAAAGACACAGAACTTAAAGATCTTAGCCAAAAGTTCAAATCAATGATGTTTAATGATTTGAGTGAAAAAAGTTCAAGCGCTCTTTCACTTGATGTGAAGAAACAACCTGTGGTTGATGACCCAATTAAAAAATTGTTAAGAAACATTATTGATTGTTTTGATCACAAAAAGGTTGGAGGGGATGAAAAACGAGGAGGTCCAACTGAAAAACTAATCGAAAACTCACATGATAGTCAATTTGATTTCAAAGAAGCGCTTAATCCAACAATGGAACTTGATGAAATTATGAAAATTTTCAATCTTGGACCAAAAGCTAAAAACTCATAATAAGAAGGCGAAGTTGTTCGCCTTTTTTTATTTATCAAATAATGAGGATTGTAATTTTTTATTAACAAGTCATAAATTCATTTTTTTGCTCATAAGTTAGGATAAATTGGAGGAAGAAATGGAAAAAAATTTAAACATCTATTCAGATATTGCAACACGAACAAATGGTGATGTTTATATTGGTGTTGTTGGACCTGTTAGATGTGGTAAATCAACTTTTATTCAAAATTTTATGAAAAACTTTGTGTTAGACAACATAACAAATAAGCACGACAAAGCAAGGGCGATTGATGAACTCCCGCAGGCTGGAGATGGACCGATGGTTATGACAACAAAACCTCAGTTTGTGCCAAATGAAGCTGTGAGGGTTAAGATTAATAATGCCCAAATGTCGGTTAGAATGATTGATAGTGTTGGTTTTATGGTTGAAGGGGCAGAAGGAGTTCAAGACAAAGGTAAGCCACGTCTGGTTAAAACTCCGTGGAGCGAAAAAGAGATTCCGTTTGTTCAGGCTGCAATTATAGGTACTGAAAAAGTTATTCAAGATCATTCAACTATTGCGGTGGCGGTCACAACGGATGGAAGTTTCGGAGAAATTTCGAGGGAAAGCTTTGTTGAGGCGGAGAGAAGAACAATAAAACAATTAAAAGAATCAAAAAAACCATTTGTGATTATATTAAACACAATAAAACCTCAAGATTTAAGTGTGAAAAAAATGGTAAATGAGCTTAGCAAAGAATATGATTCGATAGTTGTTGCTATGAACGTTAATGAATTGAAAAAGGAAGATGTGGATATTATTATGACAGAAATTTTAAAAGAATTCCCAATTGAAGTGATAAATATTAAAATGCCAAAGTGGTTAAAACCTTTAGATGTTGACAACTCAATAATTAAAGAGATTTTTGATGAAATTGACACTGCTATGGGTGGTGTTGAAAGGATCGGAGAGTATGACACCAATAAGATTCTATTTGAAAATTCAACCTATTTTGAACCAATTTTAAATAGCAATATCGAAATGAGCACGGGTGAAATTGTTTTTGAGGTTGTGCCAAAAGAAAGCTTATTCTATGAGGTTTTAAGTGATCAGTGTGGAATGGAAATTAAAGATGATTTTACGCTTGTAAACTGTTTAAAAGAATTAACTTATGCCAAGAAAAAGTTTGATAAAATTCGTCAAGCATTAGATAAGGTTGATGAAACAGGTTATGGAATTGTTGTTCCATCAATGGATGAAATGGAACTTAAAGAACCTGAAATTGTGCGTCATGGTGGACAATGTGGCGTTAAACTCAAGGCTCAAGCACCAAGTTTGCACATTATGAAGGTTAATGTTGAAACTGAGGTTAGTCCTATTATGGGTGGTGCTCAACAAAGTGAAGATTTAGCGAAATATTTGTTGCAAGAATTTGAAAACAATCCTCAAGGAATCTGGCAAACGAATATGTTTGGAAAATCATTAGAAAGTTTGGTGAATGAAGGGATTAATGTGAAATTAAATAGCATGCCAGCAAATCTTCAAAACAAGATGAGAAAAACCATTGCAAGAATTGTAAATGAGGGTAAAGGTGGAATTCTTTGTATATTGTTGTAAACAAAAAAACACATCGGTTTGATGTGTTTTTTATGTTATAAACTTAGTTCACATTTCGAAATTCCTTTTGATAGTTCCGGAGTGAAAAATCTTTGGTTTGTGTTAATTATTATTCCTATATCGCCAATTAGGTATGGTTCAGATGTGATAACCTGTCCTAATGGAAGCTCATAATAATATCCGTGGGCCTTATTAATGTCGAATATTGCTCGTTTTGCTCGTCTTGTGTATGGTTGGGTTGATTTATCGTAAATTAGGCCTGTGTAAGTTGTTAACAGATGCACTCCGGCATCTGTTGCTTGAGCCATTAAAGTTGCATATTTTGCTGCAGCATACTGTTGAGATTCTGTCATTGTTGAGATATCTAACGGGGCTTTGTTTACTTTGCCATTTATTGTGTAATCATTAAAATAAGCATTTGCTAATTCAGTTATATTTTTATATCTGTTTTTATAAGCTTCAGAGTTAAAGTTGGGAGAATAACAATATTTTTCCATAAAATCAACAATTAAAGGAAATCCTTCAAAATCTCTGCAAACGGTTTCTAATGCAACAATTCGAATTTTTTTTGTTATAAAGATTTGTTCATATAGCATTTGATAAAAATTGAAATCTCGTTTGATTTGATCATAATTAGCTGATATTTTATTAATAGTAATGTTTTTTCCATACTTTTGTCTAAGATAATGCAGGTGATATAAAATATCCATTGTTGTCGAATCAACTGCTAAGTATTTATATGAGTTCATATTAGTTAACACCTTTTTCTATGTATAAATTTGTAAATTTTTTATAGTTATCAATAGCCTTTGCTTATGCTATTAATTTGCATAAACTTTCATCGGTAATCATATTGTTAAGTTAGTATAACACAAAAGAAATAAATTTACAATATCTTTTGTAGAAATTATAAGGATAATATTAATAAAAATAAATAAAAAGAAATTTGCTAAAACTCTTGACATTTGATTTTTTTTGAGTATAATATGACTCAGTTAAATAAATTTTCAAGCGCCAAAGACCATAAGTGCACTAGCATAAACATTAAGTTGACTTATGTAGGAGATGAAAAAGAATGTCGATTAAACTTTGTAATTGTGTTCCTTTTGTCTTAGGTAAAAGGAATTTTTGTTTTTCTAAAGGCATAAAGGAGGATTTAAAGTGTCAGCAAATTTAGAAGTTAAAAAGACTGCGGTCGAGGAAATTAAAAATTTAATCTCATCTTCTAAATCTATCGTTTTGGTAGACTACAAAGGCATCAATGTTAGTGACGATACAGCTCTTCGTAAAGCAATGCGTGAAAACAATGTTACTTACAAGGTTATTAAGAACACTTTGTTCAATAAGGCTTGTGAACAACTTGGAATCACTGGTTTGGAAGAATCTTTAAACGGAACAACAGCATTTGCTTTCGGTGGTGAAGACGAAACAGTTGCTCCAAGATTGGTTAAGAAAGCAACAAAGGATTACAAAGCTCTCTCAATCAAAGCTGGTTTGTATAACGGAAAAGCTATTGATGAAGCAGAGGTTAATGCTCTTGCTGCAATTCCATCAAAAGAACAACTCGTTGCTCAATTACTATATGTCCTCAATGCACCTGTTGCAAGTCTTGCTCGTGCATTCAAAGCAATCGCAGAAAAGTAGAATTTACTTTTAAAAGACTATTGTGTGCTTAGCACAAAACAATATAATCGCTTGCATTTCAGCAAGCATTTAGAAATCGAAAAGGAGAAATTAAAAA